>JAQWRC010000108.1 GCA_029243925.1 Phycisphaerales bacterium | reverse complement strand
CGGGGGTGCTGCCATTGTGCGTCATGCAATTCTGATCACATGTGCGGTTACATGTTGTCACCCACCGGATCGCCGAGAATGACCATGCTTTGGAAATATTCGATCACGCCTGAATCTGAAACATCAAGTGCGGGCCACTGCGGCCAGTCGAACGTGTCGTTGTAGAAGGGCAGCGTCTGGGCCCAGTTGAGCACCGTGAGGTGGTTGATGTCGTGGTTGATGGCGACCCCTTCGATCGACAGGAACCCGTGGCAACGACCGTGCATCCAGCCGCCATAGTGCGGCTCCATCTTGAGCGTGTTGATGAACGTTTCCACCATGTCATTCTGCTCGAGGTAGTCGGCGTAGCCATCGATGCCGAACTCATCGACCATGTCCATCACCGCTGCAGTCATCTTGTCTGGATCGCAAACCGTACGCGCAGTGCGCTGAATATCAGCCAGGATCTGAGGGTCATACCCCTCATCCGTAATCCAGCCGACCTTGGCTCCCTGCATGGCGTACCAGAGCCCGACGCCCAGAAGATCATTCCCCCAAGCTTGACTGTTGTTGGTCAACGCTTCATCGAATGCCCACTGGCCGACTTCTTCATAGGTCAGTGCCGAAAGATCGAGGAATGCACGCAGATTGTTGTAGGCCTCCATGGCCTCGGTCGTGATGGCTGTTCGCCCGCCCACCATTTCGTCGTGGTGGGAGTTGCCATTCGAGTCGTGGAAGTTTCCCCAATCCGTAATGAGAATGTAGTCACCATGATTGTGATGGTCATGGCACATCCCCCATCCTGAAAGCACGGCCAGCAGATCATCGACTCCGACAGTACCGGACTGATCGATGTCCATTGGGCATGCATCGGGATCATCCGGGCATGTGCCCCATCCGGAAAGCACGCCGAGCAGTTCATCCGTATTGACGAATCCGTCTCCGGTGAAGTCCGCCGGGCAGCATTCACTGCTGATGGCTGGTGTGCTTGCAACAAGAAGGCCCGCAAGCAAGGCCAGTGTGCATACGCGTTGTTGTTCCATGGTCATATCTCCTATAGGTTCGTGGTGTATTGAACCCACCCCCACTCGCGGACCATCAACCTTATGGTGGTCCAGCATGCCTCTCTCGAGAACTGCGTAAAAGCATTCAGTCGGAATGCACAGCGGTCAATCAAAATACGTTTTCAACGCTGGCCTCCACGACACGCTAAAGCTCGTTTCAATTAAAATGCAATCAACTCTGCTCGCGGGCACCGCATGTCGAGCACTTACAGCACACCTGCCTTCAAGGCGCGCACTTCAGGAGCACTGCACATGAATGACCACGCTGAATCGACTCCCTCTGTTTCGGTCATCGGGCTCGGCGCGATGGGCTCCGGCATCGCCCAAACACTCATTGATGCTGGCTGCCAGGTCTCGGTGTGGAACCGATCCCGCGGAAAGGTCGATGCATTGGTCGCAGATGGAGCCATTGGATGTGACACTCCGGCGGACGCCCTCAAGGCCAATACCCATGTCGTCGTCTGCCTCACCGACTACGCCGCCTGGAACAAGATCATCGAAGAGCACGAACTTCAGAGCCACTTCGCCGGGACCTACATCATCCAGTTGACGACCGGCATGATCGACGCGGTACGGGAGCACGCGGCGCTCATCGAGAAGCATGGTGGTCGCCTCGCGGATGGCGCCGTCATGTGCTATCCGAGAGATCTCGGTACCGAGACCGGATCGCTGCTCATGGCAGGTGCGCCGGATGTGCTCGATTCGTGCGATCCCCTCCTTCGCATCCTTGCTCAGAATTGGACGAATCTGGGCGATGACATCAGCAAGCCCACGATCCTGAGCAGAGCGTTGATGGTCGATATCGGCATGGCGCTGATTGGCGTCGTCAACGGAACAGCGATTGCCCAGGCAGGTGACATCCCCCTCGATGTCTTCATGCAGCACGCCACGAACGTCGGATCGATTCTTGACACAGAGAAGGCCAGGCTCATCGAGGCCGTTCGAGATGGCAATACGGAAGAGACGCAAGCGTCCATCACCTCATGGGGAGAAGGACAAAAAGCGGTCCGTTCCATCGCACAATCGCTGGGGACAAATCTGGTTCTTCAGGATGCCGTGAAGGCCGTCTTCGAGGAGGCAGAGCAACTGGGTCTTGGCAACCATGATCTCGCCGCGTTGGCTGAGGTCTTCAGCGCCGAGCAGGCCTGAAGACGATGCCGGCCACGACAGTGTGCTAGACGCTGCGATCAAGCACATTCAATCCAAGTAGGACCTACTACTCCATATATAGAGCACCCCCGTCTTCACGGGGGTGTTGTTGTTGGGGAAGCATCCCTGACACCGCTTCTGCAGACCACATCACCGCTCATGAAGTACCAGGCACACTCCTGATCGCCAGACCGGGAGTTCCATTTCACACCGGAACCCGATGAACTCGTCCGCATTCCAGTCGTGATGATCGAACATGTATTGCGCAAGCTCGCCATGCCTGCCGTAATACGCCGAGCCTGCATTGGCCGTTCCGGGACCCAGCACCGAAAACTCCAGCTGATCTGAAAATCGCGTCATCCAGAGATCTTCCGGCGGCGCCAGCAGCGACGTTCCCCAGAGATGGCAATCACCAGATAGCTCATGGCGCTGTTCGATGTCGCGATGCAGATACAGATCGAAGGTGCAGTGCCTCGTTGGATAGTCGACGTACAACCAGATCGCCTTGTTTTCCCCAGGGCTGCTGATGTTCCATTGATTGTGTTGCGTCGCAAAGCAGTCAAACGGCTCCCCAGTGGGAATATGCTCGGGGTTGATGATGTGGGCAAGATGCTCTTCCTTGATGACGCGGGCATCAATGGACGGCAGCGGCGTGGTGCAAAATGCCTCGATCAGTTCCTGCGGCTCACGCGCGGCCTCATCGCTGGAGATGTTCCGGTAGTCGGAGTAAGCCATGTTGATCGGCAGACGAATGGGCATGGCCGAGCCCATGGCCCGCATCTGTGAGTAGCCGCGTACGGCGATCTGTTCGAAGTTGAATCCGGGCTGATCATTCATTCTGATGGCCATCAT
>JAQWRC010000104.1 GCA_029243925.1 Phycisphaerales bacterium | reverse complement strand
CCGAGCCGTTGTTGATGAGCAGTCGATTGTTGTAATCGAAGATCTGGGTGGTGCCACTGTCGTAGTCGCCGAAGTAGAGGTCTTCGTCACCATCGCCATCAATGTCGCCGGAGGCCACCGAACAGAATCGCGGGCTGGCCTCTTCATGCATCAGTGGAATGCGCGCTTCCTCATACCGCAAGCCCTGCCAAAATCCATCTTGTTCACCGAGATTCATGTAGATGCGGGGATGGGAGATGTGCTTTGGCGCACCGTCCATGAGCGTCGTGCAGGTCACGACATCCAACCAGTCGTCTCCATCGAGATCAACGAGGATCACGTCCCGATCGTTGGTGGGCGTCAGGAATCCCTCGTCACCGGCAACATCACTGGCCGCCGCGTGGACTTCAGTGAAGTCGACGAGCACGCCGCCTTCGTTCAGCAACAGCACGTTCGCATAACTGCCGGTGGAAGTGAATGGCTCCTTACGAGCAATGATGAGATCGATATCACCATCGCGGTCGAGATCGCCCCACGCGTAGTCCTTCTCCTGATCATCCGTGGCGAACAGTGATGAGTCACACACGACCCGATCGGCTGTCTCGTCGAAGAAGTTGATCCAGGAACCTCCCTGCACCTGAAAAGTGCAGAGAAGCAGCAAACTGAGAGTTGGTACATATTGACGCATTTGAACGCGCTCCTTCTCTCCAGGCCTCAAGGCGAGGCGTGGCATGGCCCCCACGCTGCGATGACCATGAGCAGGTCATCGACATTGACCATCGTATCGTTATTCACATCCCCGACACACCCACTGCACGGTCCCCAATCAGCAATCACGGCCAATAGATCGTTCACGCCAACGAAACCATCTTCATCGATGTCCCCATCACAGACCACGCAGTCATCGGGAACACCGTCCTCATTCACATCCTGCTGCGTGCCCTCGAGCAACTCAAGCAGATCCAATGTGCCATCGTCATCGCAATCCCCCAGATCATCATCCCAAGCCAGCAGCAGACTTTCGAAATCCGAGAGACCGATGAAGCCGTCCTGGTCGATGTCGTGCACCGCACATGGATCATCAGGAAGAACTCCGGACAGATTCCAGCAATCCAGGAAGCCCCACTGCGACGGTTCAACGCCGATGAAATCATCAAAGTCGATCAGATCGTCGCCCGTCACATCAAACTCAGCCCGACCCAACGATCCGAGGAATCGGAGGATGGCATCCTGCTGCGAGGATGTCAGGGCCGCAAATGCCTGCGCGGATGTACGTCCCTGGCTGGCGAAGACATCATGCTCGGCAATCGCATCACGAGCACGATCCTCGAACGTGCCGTCGGCGAAGCGGCCATCATGCCACATCGGATTCCGACCTCTGATCCCCCACAGCACCGGCGTACGCAGATACCGACCGGTGATCGGTCCATCACCGATTCCATCCGACGCCAATCCCATGTCATGGAGGAGGAAATCTGAATACGGTCGAATGACCTTTCCCTGCAGCACCGCTTCGAGACTGCTGTCCGTAGATGTCGTGAATTGGGCCACGTGGCAGCCGGTGCATCCGATGGTCACCATCAGGGATTCGCCGAGCATGCCGCTGCGCGGCGTCTGAGGTGGCGCCGCCATGAAGCGCTGGAAATCCGTAACCCGGTCGATGAACTCCATGCCTTCGCTGTCGGCAACATCCTCAGGATCAGCAACAGCGTCATAGAGCTCAAGCAGTTTGGTGTTGCCGTTGGGCGCGTTCTCCTCCGAAACGAGTCGATTGGTCAGCCCCATCTCATTCATGGCTGCATCGGCCGAGAAGGAAAGCACCGTGGCGATCTGCGCCTTCCAGCCGAATCGACCGATTCGATCGACACCCGGATCTTCAAGGGATTGCACGGTACGGGCAAGACCACGGATTGGCACATCCTGTCCATCTCGAACCGCCAGGATGTCCGCATCGGAAATCGCCTCGATCAAACCAAAGCCAAGGGAGCCGAGGGTAACTCGAAGCGATGTCACGTTGGCCTGCGACGGGACGGTCTCTAGGCAGGCATCATCGATGGCGTTCGCCTGCAGAAGCGAACCACCCAGCGAGGTCAGTGGATTGAAGTCGCCCTTCTTTCCCAACTGGCCGAATCGAGTCACGGTCTGATTGCCGTGCCCTCCGACGGGATTGTTGTGACACGAAGCACAACTGGTCTGATTGAAGGTCGGCCCGAGTCCATCTTCAATCGTGATGGTTCGTTCAAACTCGATGCGACCAAGATCAAATCGAAGCTGCTGCTGTGCGTCGAGCTCATGCAGCGCCTCGCCACTTCGGGCTTGCGGCTCGACCGGAGCACCCTCTCGAGCAGCAAACGCCACGACAACAAGGCCAAGCATCGACAATGCGACCCCGAAGTTCGCCCCCCGGCGTACGCTCGACATTCCTGCACGAATTGGAACAACTCCTCAGAATGGAATCCGGAGGCATTCGGACCTCCAGATCTCTGATTCGAGTCTATAGTCGGACTGGACCATGTCCAATGGTGATCATGAGATCGCCCGTGAAACACCCCATGGCACAGCTGGAATCCCTCTAGAAGATCATGAGAAGAGCCCTTGCCATCATGGTCATCAGTTTCGTGCCGTTCGGGTGCGGGGACCCCGCTGCGGCACCAAGCAGCCCTGCCCCGACGTCCTCGGCCCAGATCACCGTCCCTCCAATCGAAGGGGAACTCGCCCATGCCTATCGCCTCATCCAGGAAGGCGATACGGGCCCTGCCCGCATACGGATCCGGAAGTGGATGGAAGCCAATGACGAGGACGCGAGAGCCTTGTTCCTGTTCGGCCTGTCCTACAACCATGAGCGTCGATACGCGATGAGTTCCACCTGGTTTGCCCAGGCACTGAATGCCGCCCCGACGTACCCGCCAGCAGCACACTTCCTCGGATGGAGCGCCTACTACCTTGGTGACAGTACCGCATCCCAGAACGCCTTCATGCTCCATCTGAACATGTCACCCGACGAGGGCGACTCACACTATGGACTCGGGCTCCTTGCGTTGGATGCCGGTGCACTGGAAACAGCTCGGAACTCCTTCACGCGATCCATTGAACTGCAGCGCCTGCACGCAGACCGGGCAGACAGTGTCTCCAAGGCGCTGGTTCGAATTGCTGAACTCGATGAACTACAGAACAATCGACACGACGCTCGAAGTCATCTCGAACAAGCCGTTGCCGTCGATCCGGATCGCATCGAAGGATGGCACCGTCTTGCCCGTTGCTGCCGGCGGCTGGGTGATGACGACGCTGCGGCCGAAGCGGAACGTCAGTACGCCATCGCGATTGAACGAGTGCAGCCACGCGGAGGCTT
Source organism: Phycisphaerales bacterium (assembly GCA_029243925.1). GTDB lineage: Bacteria > Planctomycetota > Phycisphaerae > Phycisphaerales > SM1A02 > SP202. The sequence continues at coordinate 1,288 of JAQWRC010000104.1, read as the reverse complement.
CCCGGAATGATGCTCCTGCTCCTGCTTACGATGGCGTCCTCGAGCGCGCTTGAACCGGATGTGCACATGCGCGATGTGACCGGTACGAGTGGCCTTGTCTTCACCGCGACGTGTGGAACACTGCCCACAAGTGAAATCCTCGAAGCCAACGGCGGCGGCATGGCACTGCTGGACTTCGATCGCGATGGCGATCTCGATCTGTTCATCGCCAATGGCTCAACGCTGAACGATCCAGAACACGGACCAGGCTCACGCCTGTATGAAAACTGCTCGACGGATGACACCATCCTCTTCAAGGATGCGACGAGCAGCAGTGGCATCCAGATCACGCGATGGGCCATGGGCGCTGCAGCCGGTGACTTCGATGGAGACGGTCATGTGGACCTCTACGTCACCTGCCACGGCCCCAACGTATTGCTTCGAAATCTCGGTGACGGAACATTTCAGGATGCAACACGCACTGCCGACGTCGCGGGAAACGCGTGGTCCACTTCTGCCGCCTTCGGTGACCTCGATGCCGATGGTGATCTTGATCTGTTCGTCGTCAACTACCTCGAGTTCGATCCAGACCAGCCACCGGCGCGAAGTCAGTACAAAGGCAACCCGGTCATGGGCGGACCACATGGCCTGCCGCCAACGCCGGATGTGCTCTATGAGAACCTCGGCAACGGCACCTTCCGCAATGCCACCGAACACAGCGGAGTCGGCGCTGCCTCCCCCGCCTTTGGATTGAATCTTGCCATCCTTGACATGAATGATGACGGACTGCTGGACGTGTTCGTCGGAAATGATTCCATGCCCAACCATCTCTGGCTGCAGAGACCGGGCGACGAAGGTATTCGCCTCGATGAACACGGGCAGCGTCAGGGGATCGCCGCCAACATGGATGGTCATGATCAGGCCACCATGGGCGTGGCCATCGCCGACGTCAACGGGGATTCCCGACCAGACGTCTTCACAACCAACTTCTCCAGTGACACCAACACCCTGCACATCGCCGCACCCGACGGCCTCTGGGACGATCGGACCTCCACCATGGGGCTCGGGCTCGCAAGCCGGCGCATGCTCGGCTGGGCCAGCGCATTCGCCGATCTGGATCACGATGGCGATGAAGATCTGCTCATGGTCAATGGCCATGTCTATCCACAGGCGACACTTGAAACGATGGACTCCGAATACATGCAGCCACCGGTATTGATGATCCGGGATGGCCAGCGCTTCACGCGCAGCACTGCACCATCGAAATGGCTGACGACACCGCATCGCGATCGCAATCTCCTGCTGGGCG
>JAQWRC010000103.1 GCA_029243925.1 Phycisphaerales bacterium | reverse complement strand
GCCTGGCCCATGATCGGGCCCTTCGCTGTATCGAACTCGAGCAGTTCGCCAGCCATGGCGTTCGAGAGGCCGTAGATTCGTGCGATACCGTCACCAACTTCGACCACGCGGCCGACTTCCGAGACTTCCAGTTCGCTGGCGAACTGTTCGATCTCTTGTTTGATGACAGAGGTGATTTCGTCGGTCTTGATCTTCACGGCTGAGTCCTTCGAATCTTCCGTTTGTGAGGTACGCCACAATGGCGAGCGAGTTCAGTAAGAGGAGGTTCCCGGTCAGGGTCCCTCGATGATCCACGTAAGTCTGACAGTTGCTTGGACGGTGACATCCCCAGACATGACTGGGGGAGCGGAGGCGGCTGCTCCAAAGGATTCCGGAGCGGCTCTTCTCATGTTGTTGATCCCGACCTTTTGATACATGGGCGTGGCCGATGTGCCGTCAAGCGACAGTGACTGGATCTTGATGAGTTTGACGGCGGCGTTTCTTGCCATGACATTCGCATCGTTCATCGCGTTTAGTGTTGCGACTCGAATGGCCTTTTCCCGGGAGGTCCGGGGGTCAGCAAGATCAAAGACCAGATCGCCGATATCGTTTGCCCCGGCATCGATCGCACGGGCAATCATCTTGCCGGCAAGTTCGATCTGCTTCGTTTTGATCCGCATTGAACTCGTGACCTTGTAGCCCACGATTGCAGGCCGCCAGTTGGCATCCGCATTGCGTGGCCGGGGAGTCCATTGAGGATCGATCGTGTACCGATCGATGACGAACTCCTGTTGAGGCTCGAGTCCGAGCTTCTTCATTGCCTTCACCAGTTGATCCATGCTGGTCGCGGCTTCAGCGTGCGCTTCCTCGACATCTGCAGACGTGGCTTCCACTCCAGCGCTCATTCGAACCTGGTCGGCGGGAACATCAAGCATCGCCTGACCGCTGACGGTGAGTGTGGCGGGATTCTGCTTTCCACCGTCCTCGGCGAAAGTATTCGCCACCGGAAGGCAGAGGCTGCACGCAAGGAGTAGGCCATGAAGCAGTTTCATGCCGAATCCTCCATGAACCGACTGCTGTCAGTTCGAATGTTGTGGCTTCCCTGTTCACGCAGCCGGTGGCCAAGCCGTCTCAGTCGAGTGGCAACCGATCCGTCCATCAGTTGGTCCCCGACTCGAATCTGAATGCCACCAAGGATGGAGGCGTCGACGCTTGGGTGCAGGACCGGGTCCTTCCCAAGTGCCTGCTGAATGCTGTCCTTGACACGAGCAAGAGCACTCTCATCCAAGGGCATGGCAGTGACGACATCGACTTCGACTCGGTCGAAGGCATCTTGAACCATGAGGTCGTATGCCATCTGGATCGGATCGAAGTGATTGAGTCTGCCATTGGAGTTGAGCACCAACATGAATCGCAGCATCAGATCCGTGACGCGATTTTCGAAGATGCTTCGCAGCGCATTTGCGCGCCGATCCCCATCAATGATGGGTGAACAGAACAGGGCCTGGAGATCTCCGCTGCCCGCAAGCAGCTCCGCAACCTGCTCGAGTTCATCGGCAAGTTCCAGGATCTTGTCACGTCCACCACTGGCTTCCGCCAACTCGAAGAGGCTTCGAGCGTAGATGTTGGCCAGCGTGTCGGTCTGCTTCATGGTCATGGTTGGAGCCTCAGCTTCGGGAGCCTTGCAGTTCACGAAGTGAATCATCAATCAGGGATTGCTGATCATCTGCGTTGATCTCACGTTGCAGGATGCGTGATGCAATTGCCGTGGCCAGAACGGCGGATTCAGCATGAAGTTCGCTGATGGCCGCCTCCTTGGCTGCGCGGATCTCCTGGCCTGCCTGTTCTCGCAGTTCGGCCAGTTGCGCCTGGGCCTGCTCACGCAGGGCCCGGGAGGATGCTTCCGCATCAGATTTGGCCTTTGCAATCATCTCCTGAGCTTCAGCGCGAGCCTGGCCCAGTTCAGCTTGCTGCGATTCCATTGCTGCCCGGGCTTCCGCCTGAGCAGCTTCAGCCGCTTCAATTTCCTGGCGAATCTTGGCCTGGCGCTCATCGAGCCCCGAGGCAATTTTCGGCCAGACCTTGGTGAAGAGGATCAGGCAGACGATGCCGAAGACGATCAATGTTGTGATGGCCGGAGCCAATTCAACAGCAACCGGGTTCAATGCTTCAGCGAGCATCATGGAGACCATGGGTGCACTCCTTCAGTGGTGCCTTGCAGGTACGCGTGCAGTCGGCTCAGCTGATGATGCCGAGCAGTCCAACGACCACGGCAAACAGAGCCACGCCTTCGACGAGGGCAGCCGTGATGATCATGTTGGTACCAATGGGACCGGTCATTTCAGGTTGTCGGGCGATCGCCTGCACGGCATTGCCGCCGATGAGGCCGATACCGATGCCGGCGCCGACAGCTGCAAGACCAGCGCCGATTCCGCCGCCGATTCCCTTGAGACCGCCAGCAGATGCAGCCGCAGCTTCGGGGGCATCAGCAGCCAGAGCAAAGTCACCACCCAGAAGGGTGATTGCGATAAACGAGAACGCCATGAGGGCAAACGTGTTCTTCATTTCCTTGGTTTCCTCAATGAAAAGAGTATGGAAGTCTTAGGTGATTGAAGACCCCGATGCTGCGTGTGTTGCGGCGGGGAGCCTTCGATACGGAAATCAGTCAGTGTGCGGGCAACTCGTCGTACTCCGTTAGCCCTTCCTCGAACTCCTCGTGGTGGTCCTCATGGTGGTGCGACATCTGACTGATGAAGACCGCAGTGAGGAACATGAAGATAAAGGCCTGCAGGAAGGCGACGAACAGTTCGAGGAAACTGATCGCCACTGCAGCGAGAATCGAGACAAACCCGATTCCGATCAGGCCGCCTGTGCCAAGCCCGGCAAACGCCATTTTGCCGAAGAGGGCAAGCATGGCCATGAGCGTATGCCCGGCCACCATGTTCGCAAACAGGCGGATGGCCAAGGCACTTGGTTTGATGAGCATGCCCATGAACTCGACGGGCAGCATGATGGGAAGGAGGTAGAGCGGGGCACCACCACTCAGGTGTGCCAGCCAGCCCTTGACTCCGAGTTCGCGAAAGGCGTGGACCTGTATGACGACGAAGCAGATGATCGCCAATGCAGCGGTGACTGCGAGGTTGCTTGTGGCCGTTCCACCAAAGAAAGCCCACTGCATCTCGGAGCCGATGATGCCGTGGCCCAACACGTGCTGCATGTCCATGAGTGGGACCAGGCCCAAGATGTTGCAGACAAGGATGAAGAAGAACAGCGTCAGAAGAAATGGCAGGAATCGATTCGTGTTGGCTTCGCCAAGTACGGGGTGAATCGCCTTCTCTCTCATGTACAGAATGATCACCTCGATCATTTGGCTGAAGCGACCGGTGGTGAGATAGCGTTCATTGCCACTGCCCTTGCCCGTGCCGATCTTGGATGCGACGGTCATCATCATCCAAACCGTCAGCATCGCGGCGATGAGCATGCTCACCATGTGCATGGTGAGCAACGGAACGCTTGACTCGGTTCCCGGGATGACGGGGTTGTCGCCACCGATGATTTGAACATCGACGACGTGGCCGAGTGGATTGTCGCTGAAGGCGAGAAGATTCATTGTTCACGCTTCTCCAGGATCATGGTGGGCCTGTCCGACTTCATTTCCATTTCGCATTCCCTTGGTCCAGATTCGTGTCGTTGCGAACAGCGTTGTCATGGCACAGAGGAGATACGAGAAGAGAAATGCCGTCGGAGACGGTGAAAAGGCGAAGTATAGCAGGATCAGTACCCCGAGTGATGTCGTGATTCGCCCAGTTTCATGGAGGATCCAGAGGTTCATCCACTGGAGCGTGGTTCGCTTTTTCCAGGGGCGAATGAGCCAGTTGCAGCCCATGGAAGTGCCCCCAACGATCACCCCCGAGAGGGGGCCGAGAATCGCGGTATCGCCTCCACTGAGCGGCCAGGCGATGGCGGCCCAGATGAGGCCAGCAGCCAAAGGCCAGATGCCGGAGGCGGCAAGCAGCCCCTTGGTTGGCATGCAGTAGGTGGGGGCATTCACGGGTCGGATCCCGAGAGCGTGCGAGCCCGTTTGGCCGCAGCCCGATTGGCCTTCATTGCGGATTTGAAGAACCCGAGTGTGCCAACCAGCAGGCCCAGGATCGTGCCGATGATCAGGAAGAGATGCTCGGTATCGAGCCACTTATCCAGCAGCCACCCAATGGCAAGTCCAGCGATCAGCTCGCATCCAAAGGTGACCCCCAGGCCCATCAGGCCCAGAAGCCTTGCTTGTTCTTTCTTTGGGTCAAAGCCTGAGGTGCTCATGTGGGCATGGTACTGACACGCAAGGCGAGGCGGTGAGCCACTTGATGCAGAAGTTGATTCCATGGGGTGCCGCGGAACGATATGATCGTGAGTCCCCGCATGCGAATGCCATGCGGGGGCATATGAGGACGAGCCATTGGCCATTGAAGATCGAGACATCATTGACGTCACTCCCGCTCCGATGTCCCGTGGGGATCGCCTGTTTCTGCCTGCAGTCTTCAAGGGGCTTGGGACGACGCTGCGGCATTGTCTCGGGAACGTCGGCCGTGATGGCAAGAACAAGAAGTACCTCTGGGTCGTGCAGTATCCAGAGGAGAAGCGTGACCATCGCCCCGTCGAGGAAGGCGGTCAATACAAGCCGACCTTCAGAGGTGTTCATCGATTGAATCGAGATGAGGATGGCCGCGTTCGATGCGTCGCCTGCTTCATGTGCGCCACGGCCTGTCCGGCCAACTGCATTCACATCACGGCGGAAGAATCCCCTTGGGAAGATCGCGAGAAGTACCCCAAGCAGTTTGATATTGATGAGCTGCGATGCATCTTCTGTGGCATGTGTGAAGAAGCCTGCCCTGTTGACGCGATCGAACTGACTCCTCGCTATGAAGTCGTTGGCCTGACCCGTAATGAGATGGTCTTTGATAAAGCCAAGCTTCTTGAGGTCTACGATCAGACCAAGGACGAGAAGCCGATGTGAGTGCCCCGTTTGGCACTTGGCCGCAGGGGATTCCGATAAAGCCGAGATTTCCGGAGGTTCCGCAAGAGAGGTGTGGAATCACGCCTGTTTCTGCATGCACATCTCCTGCTTTCGCGCATATTGGACGTTGGAAGAGGTGATTTCATGTGGTCTATGACTCGTATGCTGATGGCGTTCTTGCTGCTCGTCGTCCTGATAGGGATGGGCTGTGAACAGCAGCGTGCTGTTCGATCCTCACGGATGCCCCAGCCCCAGCCACTGGAACAAGTGCTGGTTCTGCCTGGAGAGGCGCTGGTACTCGCTTGGCCTTCAGCTGCAGCCGAACACCTCAATCACCGTCGTAATGCGCAACTTGGCGCAGATCGCCTGCCGGTATCAGCGGCGGTAAATGCTTCTCAGGTGCGAGTCTGGGATCAGCAGTGGATTCTCAATGGTCGTGCCATGGATACCTATGTCCGGACGACGCAATCCATCCAAAGGCGTGATCTTCGCTGAAACAGCTGATTTCGGGCCTTTAGCAGTGATACTTGTCTTACGTATAGACGGATTCTCGTCTTGACGGGTTCTTCGCCCCCCGCCATACTGGGTGAGGACGCGGTCCGCTTTGGGGAAAGTGGAGATGCGTTGACTCAGGAGACCTGATCCGCAAGATGAACCAAAGCAGCAGACACGGCAACGTTGTTTGATTGCACAGTTCATCTCGTTTGATGCGGACAGGTGGGGCATGAAGCGGCCGTCGAATATTTATATTCGACCGAGCAGATGGGGCAGTTGAAGCATGGCTACAACAACGAAAAAAGACCTGATCGACCGCATCGCCGAGGAAACGAACCAAAAACGAACCGTTGTCAAAGCAACCGTTCAAAGTTTTCTCGACAACGTCATTCGTGAACTCTCGGACGGAAATCGACTGGAGTTTCGTGATTTCGGTGTCTTTGAACTTCGTGACCGTGCCCCCCGCATGGCACAGAACCCTCGCACGCTTGAGCGCGTTCCCGTGCCAGCGAAGAAGACGGTCAAGTTCAAGGTTGGCCGCCTCATGCGTGAGGCGATCGAGACACCTGAGGAAGGGTCGGCGGTCAAGCCGTCCTCAGCTGTAGAGATGACACCCATCGAATCGGGTGCTCCCGTATCCGCCAGCTGATCGCTGGCAGTCACGGTTCGCATTGATTCAAGTTGGCTGGTTCCCCGGCCGAAGGGTTGAACGGGTATCCGTTCGTTGTAGGATTGACGATCCAACAGAAGGTGGAGCAGGATGGCATGGGCCAGATGGACGTACAGCCAGTGAGCACAGCAAAGGGCGGACGTGAGGGCGATTCTCGCCGGATCGCCACGTTGCTGGAATCGTTGCCACCGCACGCACTCGAGGCGGAAGTCAGTCTGCTGGGCTCAATTCTGCTCGATCCCAATGTGATCGCGGATGTGGTGCAAATCGTTGGTGATGAATCGGACTTTTTCAAGCCAGCACATGCTGCCCTCTATACCGCGGCCGTTCGCATCTACGAGGAACATTCGGTCGTCGATATCAATCTTCTGGCCCAGTACTGCCAGGACAACAAGACACTCGATTCCGTGGGCGGAGTGGATTATCTCGTCCACGTGGCCGATTCCGTTCCGACCTCGGCCCACGCTGTTCATTACGCACGCCTCGTCAAGGAAAAGGCCGTCATCCGCCAGCTGATCGAAGCGGCGGGTCATATTCTTCGTGACGCATACGATCGGCCTGATCAGTCCGTTGATGTGCTCCAAGAGGCAGAGCAACGTATCTTCCGCATTGCGCAGCGCATGGAATCACGGCAGGCCGTCGGTCTCCGGGAGCTCATTCAGGACACGATCAAGCAGATTCAGGATCGCGATGGCCGGACCATCACCGGGTTGGCAACGAACTTCGGCGATCTGGATCGTCTTACCGGAGGGCTGCAGGCGGGCGAAATGATCGTGCTCGCGGCTCGACCGTCAATGGGAAAGACCGCGCTGGCATTGAACATCGCCGAGCAGATCGTGATGCAGGATCATGGTGTTGCCGTCTTCAGTCTTGAGATGGGTGCGCAACAACTGGTTCAGCGATTGCTTGCTTCGCGTGGCGGAGTCGATGGTGATCGCATGCGGCGGAACATGCTTCGCACCGAGGACTTCAAGGCGTTGTTTGATGCGTGCGGAGCGTTGGAGGACGCGCCGCTGTACATCGATGACACGCCTGGTTTGACGATGCTTCAACTTCGTGCCAAGGCTCGCCGGTTGAAGCAGAAGCGTGATATCAACCTCATCGTGATCGATTATCTCCAGTTGATGAACTCGGGTCACCGAGTCGAAAATCGTCAGCAGGAAGTCAGTGACATCAGCCGCGGCGTGAAGGCCATGGCGAGAGAGCTCAATGTCCCCGTCGTCTGCCTCAGCCAGCTCAATCGGGCGGCTGAACTTCGTCCGGATCATCGACCTCGCATGAGCGATTTGCGGGAATCAGGTTCGATCGAGCAGGATGCAGATGTCATCATGCTGCTCCATCGGGAAGAGTACTACCACCCTGATGATGAATGGCGTGCGGCAAATCCAGACAAGGTCGGCGTTGGCACCATCGAAATCGCCAAGCAGCGAAATGGACCTACCGGTCGATTCAATCTGACGTGGGAAGCTGCGACGACGCGGTTCCGCAACTATTCGTCGGCAGTCTCTCCGGAAGACTTTGGCGCTGCAGTTTCGTCTGGGGGCCAGTCCAAGACGTGGACTCCACCTGCGGACGAAGCCGGCGAAATGCCCTTCTGAACAGGCATTTCCACACTGCAGCGGCAGGCCCCTACATCTGCCGCATCACCATCCAACTGATGACGGCGATATAGAGCAACAGCAGCGCAACGCCTTCAATCCGGCCAATGGCCCGCTTCGTTCGTGCTATTGGCCAGAGCAGTACCGTGAAGAGCAGCATGGCCAGGAGTGTGATCCAGCCATCCTCCGGCAGTTCGATGGGCTTGACCAGACTGGTGATGCCCATGACCAGCGCGATGTTGAAGAGATTCGATCCGACGACCGTACCGATGGCGAGGTCGGCATGTCCACGTCGCGACGCGATCACGCAGGTGATGATCTCCGGCAAGGTCGTTGCGACGGCAACAATCGTCAGTCCGATGACAACTTCGTTGATCTGCAAATGCGTTGCGATGGAGACAGCGCCTTGTTCAGCGGCCTTTCCGCCGGCGATCAGCAGCACGAGCCCACCAATCAGCGCCATCCATGAGAGAAGTGGCTTGTCACCAAACGGTACTGTTTGTGCCTCTGACTCCAACACGGATTCGGTGGACAGGCCGTCCCGCAGGTCACGGCGACCGAGCCAGTACCACTGCATTGAAATGCCAATGCTGGCAAGCACCAAGACGATGCCATCGATTCGATCCGTACCCATGTGTCCAGCTACGCCGGGTGGCAGCCAGACCAAAGCAAGGAAGAGTGCGGTGATCACGATGAGCCATGGCAGCTCAAGCCGAATGATGCGGCTGCTGACGACCAGCGGGGTCATCAGAGCGCAGAGTCCGATGACCAGGCCGATATTGGCAATGTTCGAACCAACCACATTGCCAAATGCCAGGGCTGTTTGGCCACTGGCGGCGGCAACGACATTCATCGCCAATTCCGGAGCACTGGTCCCAAAGGCAACGATCGTGAGCCCGATGACCAGCATCGAGATGCCTCTGCGGCGAGCCAGTGCTACAGATCCTTGGACCAGCCAATGCCCCCCAATGAGCAGCAATGCAAAGCCGCCCAGCAGGGCAAGGATCGACCATGGGACATCAAGTGGCCCATTCGCAAGTGTTTTCAGGAAGGATGGCATCAGTGCATGCCGATTGTACGTCAGACAGGCATGCAATCTCGGACTTCAGCGGGCATATCCTTTGGATGAGCGGTTTGAAGTCGGCAAGAGCAGCGGCAGTTGGCAAGGAGATCATAGGCACGATGCCACTTGATCCAGACAAGACGCGACTTCAGGCCATCTTGCGTCGAGCATCCGACGGAGATGAAGCCGCGTGGCGTGAGATCATCGATGCCTATGGGGGCAGGGTGTATGCCTTGCTTTTCTCTCGATGTCGGAATGCCGAGCTTGCAGAAGAGATTGCTCAATCGACCTTCTGCACGGTGGTGACCAAAATCAGTGGTTACGAGGAGTTGGGGAAATTTGAGCCTTGGCTCTTCAGAATCGCCATGAATCGCCTCCGTGATGAGATGCGTCGTCGAGGGCGTCATGCCGTGCCTGTGGCCCCCGAGGCCTTTGGTGGTGTCGTTTCAGGGGATCAATCCAGATCTCACCGGGCAGAAGACAAGGACCGTGCAGCGGCCCTGTGGGGTGCGATTGGAGCGCTTCCAGAGGCAGATCAGCAGATTCTTCATCTTCGACACGTCTCAGAAATGAGTTTTAAGCAGATAGCGGAAGTGCTTGAGCAGCCAATGGGGACCGTGCTTGCCCGGCATTTCAGGGCTCTGAGGCGGTTGCGTGAGACATTGGGCGACGAGGGGGCATTATGAGCATTCAGTCAGAAGAGACGGTATTTCAATGCAATGTTGCCACTACAGGGGCGTTTTACGGAGAGAACAGCTATGCATGACGACCATCAAGATCAAAACAATCAGTCCGCAAGGCATGATCACATGCCTTCCAAGGCTGAAATGACCTCTCCACGGCGTCTAGAACCGCTTGGGGAAGGCTATGACGAGTTGGATCGCACGCTGGACGCGGCAGTGACGGCCGAGGCTCGGCAGGCGTTTGCGTCATCTTCACCGCCGGGATTGACTGACCGGCTCTTTGAAGCGTCCATTGCCGCCTTGGCGGATCACCAATCACCCTATCGATTTGCACCCGAGGCAGATCATCAGCGTCCTACGCATGCACTCCAGAGGCTGGCATTGGCGGCGTGCATGAGCTTTGCCGTACTTGGAGCCTGGTGGTTGGCCACATCTACTGATCGCATGGATTCGGCCCAAGGCCCGATGTTCGCGGAGGGTCCTGCGGTTGAAGTCGTATTGCCGCAGGGCACGGACTCGATGAATCCTGAAGCGGAGTGGGCAATGCTTGCGTCAACGAGAGGCAATCATGAGCTCGATCAACTTGTGGCATTGGTGGCAACTCGAGATGTTGGGTTTGCTGATGTCACGGGTGATCTCACCGCCATTCTTGATGCGATGCAGAATCCACACTTGCAGGCCTTTGATCTGGAGTGGAGTCGATGATGCATCCTGTTCGAAAGCACATCATGTTTGCTGTGGCAGCATTGTCCTTCCTCATGTTGGGACAGTTGTCATCTTCTTCCTTTGTTCGTGCGCAGCAGCTGCCATCCGAGGCAATGGCGACACCGTTGCCTCCGGCATTTGTAGATCGCTGCCTCGAAGTTGCTGAGCAACTGGATACGCAATTTGCAGCCGAGCTGCGATTGCTTTGTGAACTTGATCCGGTTGAGTTTGAACGAATCATTCGCCGTCAGGGCCCTCGGCTGACGGGGTTGGCGGAACTGAAACTTGCCGACCCGGGACTCTTCCAGAAGAAACTCATCGAGCTCAAGGCTGATGCCGAAGTGCAGCGGCTGACGATCGAATTGCGTCGAGCCATGGCGCAGTCTCCACAGGAACCTGCTCGCATCAAAACCTTGCAGCAGCTGCTTCGCGGGCAACTGCGAATTCGGCTGGGTTTCGAGCTGCACAATCAGCAGCTGTACATCGAGCGGATTGAGCAGCAGTTGGAATCGCTTCGTGCCCGCACGGCATGGGAGCGAGAGCATTTCGATACGGTCGTCGAACAGGAACTCGCCCGGCTGACGGGACCAGGTGACCCGATCCAGGCGGCTCGGGACTAGCCTGTTCGCAGTCGAGAGCAACCTCGTCGTATCATTGAGCCATGCCTACGCAACGAGTTGCCGAACGGATTCGGCCCAGGCGTTCCGTCGAAACGATGGGGCGGCTCGGAGGAATCGTGCTGTTGGGCATGGTGCTGCTCTGTGTCGTGACGTTGCCATGGACCTTGGCAGCCACCAATGACGCGGGTACCGATGGTCCGCGCCGGTTTGAATCGGCCAATCCAGATATTGCTTTGCTTCCACCTTCATGGGCTCCTCACACGGCGCTTGAGCAAACAACGCGTGATGAACACGGAAACTCGATTGGTGTCTTGCTCTTCGGGACTGATCGACTTGGACGTGACCTCTTTGTTCGCGTGCTGACCGGTGGGGGCATCAGTCTGCTCATCGGACTTGCTGCCGCTGCTACAGCGGTGTGCATCGGTACCGTGGTCGGCACGATCGCCGGATGGCGGGGAGGGTGGACGGATGCAGTGTTGATGCGCATCGTCGATGTGCTCTATGGGCTTCCGGCGATTCTGCTGGTCGTGCTGCTTGCAGTTGCAATCGACGGGTGGCGGTCCACGATGGTGAATGCTGGCCCGGATGCGGCATTGCTCATCAATGGCATGACGCTGTGGATTGCCATTGGCGCCATCAGCTGGCTGACGATTGCGAGGGTGGTCAGAGGGCAGGTGCTCAGTTTGAAGACACGCCCATTCATGGAGGCCTGCCGTGCCATAGGTGTTCCCTGGCCGCGTCAGTTCTTTCGTCACATGCTGCCAAATCTCATGGGCCCGATCATTGTCTACGCAACCTTAACGGTACCGATGGCCATGCTTGCAGAGGCATTTCTCAGCTTCTTGGGCATTGGGATACGAGAACCGTTGCCCAGTTGGGGCAATCTGGCTGCAGATGGGTTGGGCGAGATCAATCTGGTCCGCTCCCGCTGGTGGCTGCTGCTGTGGCCGTGCTTGTTCATTGGTTTGACACTGTTGTCGCTGAATCTGCTCGGCGAATGGCTTCGCATGGCGCTTGATCCAAGGCAACGAAGCGGGGTGACTGACTCATGAGTGCCTTGCTTGCAGTTGAAAATCTGCGCATTGCTACATCGGCTGGTTGTTCTGATGCACCGGGACTTGTTGAAGGCATGAGTTTCGAAGTCGAAGCAGGCAGTGTCGTGGCTCTGGTCGGCGAGTCGGGCAGCGGCAAGTCGCTCACAGCACTTTCGATGCTGCAATTGCTTCCTCATGGTGTCGGCGTTGCCGGTGGTTCGATATGCCTTGATGGCCGCGAGTTGCTTGACTGTTCACCTCGCGAAATGTCCACGATACGTGGGAAGCAGTTGGGGATGGTGTTCCAAGAACCAATGACCGCTCTGAACCCTGTCCTCACCATCGGCGATCAGATCGAGGAAGTACTTCGTCGCCATCGCGGTCTCAGCCGTTCCGAGGCGCGGCGTGAAGCCATTGCGCTGCTGGAGCGCGTTGCGGTCCCGGAGCCCGAGCGGTGCGTCAAGGTCTACCCACATGAACTCAGTGGAGGCATGCGACAGCGTGTTGTGACCGCCATTGCCGTTGCCGGTTCGCCTCGCATGCTCATAGCGGATGAACCGACGACGGCACTTGATGTCCGGACCCAGTCACTGTTGCTTGATCTGCTGGTGGGATTTGCCCGCAACGACGGAATGGGTCTGCTGCTGATTACGCACGATCTTTCGCTGGTCGCAGAACGAGCTGATCATGTCTACGTCCTGTTCCGTGGACATCTGTGTGAATCCGGACCGGTCGATGCCGTACTTCAGCATCCGATCCATCCCTATACGCGGGGGCTGCTGGCATGTACCCCCAGGCTTGATGGACCCGTTCGAGAGCTGCCGACGATCGGGGACGTCGTGCCAGACCCATCCAGTGAACTGGTGGACACAACGGGTGGTCGTCGATCAGCCTGGTGGCCAGATTTGCCCGGTGGGCACCACATGGAGCCTGCTGGGGAGCACCGAACTGTTGGCGTCCGGGGCCACTGAGCGGCTCTCAGCGGGCATCGGACGTTTCTAAGGGTTTTTTTCCAACACTGGCTGAACCGTTGAAGGGTTTTTACTCGTACTTGATTATCGAGGGGTGGTGGTACACATCACACGTACGAAAGGATCCCCCGATGGTACAGCAGGTTCATCAGACATTGAATCAACTCATCCAGACCCACCAGGTCATGCCAACAGCTTCATCTCGAGAGGCGTTGTTCGTCGGCCTGTTTGAACTGAAGCAGTGGCACATCATCCTGCTTGGGGATGCAGAGGACCGCCTTCCGTACATCGAGTACGAAGAGGGTGAGCCTGTGCTGCTCGTCTTCACCGATGCAGAGCGTGCCACCTCAGCGGCTCACGTCTGGATCGAGGATCGAACTGAAACCCGCGTCAAGGTCGAATCGTTGTCAGTGGAATCACTGCTCAGCATCCTCCGTGACTTCCGCATCGGCGGAATAGATTTTCTTCGCTTTGATCATGGGCCTTGCAGCGTTCGTGTCTCGATCGCAGATGCGATCGCCGCCGCTCGTGTGTATGACGTCATGTCGTATGAAGGCATCGACGAGTTGGTCGATGCTGCGGTGCATGGCGCAGAGTCCGTAATCGAGGAAGATCTCTGGGATGCGGTGTGCGAGCTGCCAAGCTGGTATCTCGTGGCGGATGTCTCTGAAAGCGATGACCCACTCGTCTGGATTCTCCACGATGAACCATGCGTGCTCGTCTTCACCGATTCAAATCGTGCTCGGGCCTATGCGGTCGAGCATGGCCTTGAAGGATGCACGACCGATGTCGGCCGCCTGATTGAAGTGGACCCGGAGCGTGCAATGGATCATTTCCGGGACTTGGCTCGGCGAGGCGTTGCCGGTGCGGTATTCAACGACGGACCGTACGGCTTCTACGCCCCGCTTGATCGATTCTGCAACAAGGCGGCTTAACCACCTTCAAGTGATTCAGATTCGATCGAAGCCTCTTTGCCGGCAAGTTTCTGCTGCACATAGCGCTCGATCCATCGATCGAATGTTTTTCCGGCCGCGGTATCCTTGCCGCTGAATCGTAGTTCCTGGATCGAATCCACGGGCACGACGCATCGATCCTCTTCTCCTTTGACCATGCAGCGAAGTTCATCTTCGGCATCGCTGAAGCGGTCGAACACGTAGCATTCGAGTTCCCGGCCTTCGCTGATGAGCAGCGTTACATCACCTCGATAGTCGACGGCCCAGTTCAGGGCTGCGTCGAATCGAACCGCATCTTCGCGATTGACCACGATGCCTTGGGCGGGGCCATGTGATGATTCACTCACGGGTTCAGTTCTTGGCCCGTTTCCGGGTCGAGAATCTTCCAGCCGCAGATGCGTGAAATTCGCATGATGACGAGGTAGGCGATTTCTTCCTCGATGATTGTGAGCAGCATCTGATCAATCATCTCCTTTTCAGGAGGAAGATCGATTCGAATGCCGGGTCCAAAGAGTGCATCCTCTCCAGCTCGTTCTGGCGCCGTATTGAGGCGACTGAGTTGATCAATGACTTCGGCCCGACTGCCGATGACGGCCATGCCGTTGCTGCTGGTCTCTGGAGAAAGAATGACGAAGGATTGGTTCACAAGTTGCATCCAAATATTGCCCGTGACTTCACGTGGTCCAACATCCTACCCGGTGGGTGACTGTTCGTGCCCGTCAAGTAGATTCCGAATGGTCTGTATCAGAAGTTCCAGTGGAATCGGCTTGTTGAGATAGGCATGGACGCCCAGGCGTCGTGCGTAGTCCTCATGTCGTCGCCCTTCATTGGCGGTGACCATGACGACGATGGGTGGGTCCTCGGATTCAAGCAACTCCTCCAGGACGAGAAAGCCGGAACGCTTTGGCAGCATCATGTCCAGAACAACGACATCCGGTGCATGGCTGCGCCAGAGGGCGATCGCCTGGTTGCCGTCCTCGGCTCGGAGTGTTTCAGCGTCATCAGCCCGCAGGGCCAAGGCGATTCCATCGAGTACATCGGGGTCGTCGTCAACTACGAGGATCAGGCAGTCTTGAAGTCGTTCACTCATCCGACCGGGCTCGTCGTTTGTGCAGGACGGTTTGACGCATCGACAATCCGCCCGAGTTCCTGATCCGTCATCCATGGAAGCGCGGCAAGTTTGTCGATCATGGTCTTGGGCATGGGTTGGCCTTCTCGCTCAAATCGTGGCCTGCTCTTCCACCGCCGATGCAGCCAGAGGTACTGTTCCGGTGCTTCACGGATGAGTTGCTCAAGTGCATGGTTGTAGCGTGCGGTGATGTAGAACAGAGGATCTTCCTGATCAGCCCAGTCCTCAGGTCGAATGACATCGCGACAGATGAACTCGTATTTGAACTGATGTCCGACGCGTCTGGCCTGTGCGATCGCAACGGGTGTTTCGTATCGCATGGCCAGCAGGCCTATTGATTTGTATGAGGAAGCAAGTCGTCCGAAGAATGGCACGAACATTCCTTGATCGCCCGCATTCTGATCAGCGATGAAGCCGAGGTGTCGCCCACGCTCGATGCTGCGCTGCAGTTCACGTGTCGCGCCCCATTTGGTGAGGACCTGCAGGCCATGTGCCTGCCGGATATCCAGCAGCCATTTGTTGATCAGTGGGTTGTCGAGCGGGCGGGCCAATCCGGTGATCGGGAAGCCGATGACCGAGAGGGTGTAGGCGAGCATTTCCCAGTTTCCACAGTGGCCCGTCAGCATCAGCAGAGGCTTGCCCTCCTCGAGGGCATTAAGGACAGGTTGGACATCCTTTAAGTGGACATATGAGGCCCAGGTGTCCGGTGTGACCAGGCGGGTCATGATGAGGGCGTCGACCATGGCCAACTGCACCATCGACTGGTATGAGCGTTCAGCGGTTTCTCGAACCTGTGCTTCATCCCATTCCGGAAAACTCAGACGAATATTGTCGAGTGTCCGCTCGCGCCGCTTGCGGTTGGTTCGATAGAGGAGAGATCCGATGCCCGCAGCGGTGTGAAGATTCTGCCCCGGCGAAAAGCATTGGAGCAGGCCAGCGGCTATTCGCAGCGGCAGGTACTGGCTCCAGTTGGCGATGGCGGATGATTTACGGGCCATGGTGCCCCCGAGGTACGGGTGCTTCGGCGCAATGCCTTCGGCGGCATTGGGGACGGATCAGAGTCCTGTGCCACCGGTGAGGATATGCAGACGTGTTGCATTCAGCGTCGGGATCTTCGCATTCTGCGCTTGCTCAGAAAGTTTCTGATACGTATGGAAGATCGTCTTCTGCCGGATGTAGTCCTGCTGCTGAAGCATGCTTGCGTCCTGCGCTGGTCGTGGAGGATCAGGCGGTGTTACGCCAAGCACAAGAAAGTCGAGGTCTCCCGGCAGGGTCTCTCCGTGCATCACGATGCCGCCCCAATTTTCAATCTGACTGCGAAGGTAGGCGGCATCTTCTTCTGTTGGCCTGCCGTCACCATCGATGTCGAACTGTCCGTGGACGAGGAACTTGAACTTGTAGTTTGGATCGTAGATCGCATTGACGATGACATCTTCGCGAACCACCGGACGACCGAATGTGGACCGGGTGATTTTGGCGGTCGATGTATTCTGGCCGACCTTGATGATTTGGAGGCTGGCCTTACCGCGAGGGAACTGGCCATCAGCCTGACGACGTATCTGTGACGCATCGTCGTAGACTTCAAAGGTCATGCCGAGCACGATCTGGTCCTGCTGACCACGATCAACATAGACCTGATTGTTCGAGCCCGCGATGTCGATGACCCGACCATCGACCAAGGTTGCCGGATCGGGCGGCTTCAGCCGATTTTCACTGCGATAGGCTTCGAGTTCCTCGATGCGGCTTTTCAGCCCGACGGTGTCGTGACGCAGTGCATCGCCTTCATCCTGAAGTTGCTTGATCTCATCCGTATAGCGATCTCGAAGTTTGTCCGATGCGGTTTCCATCTTTTCTCGAACCTGAGCGATCTCGCCGAGATGTTCATCCGTGGCGGTTCGGTAGGTCTCGAGTTGTTTGCTTTCGGCAGCGAGCAGAGTGTCTCGTGCACGATTGGCTGCTTCGACCTGAGCCATGAGTCCATCGTGTTCCGCCTGCAACGCCGCGATTCGCTCTTTGAGCGAGGTAAGTTCATTGCCGCTGTCGGCGAGTTGCCGACTCATGTTCTTCATGGAGTTGTACAGCGTTGTTCCATCGCCGAAGGTATCAAATCGTCGTTTGATTGAATCCACGGATGAGTTGGGATTTCCGTCAACCCAGGTCTTCATCGAGTTGTGCTGGTCCAGCACGAAGCCAAGGACCGACTTGCGATCCTTCTTGGCGGCATCCTTGACGGCGTTCAATGCCTCTGCATTTCGCTCGTTGGGACGGGCATATTCATCCAGTTGCGCGGCCATCGTCTTTGACTCGTTGATCGCTTCTGTCTTGCCCGAATAAAAGAGGATGGACATGACGAGCAAGAAGATGCTGATAAGGATAAAAACGACCAGTGAGACGATGACGCCTGTACCTGCGCTGGATCGAATGGCCATGGAGCATCTCCTGTGGGCTTCTTTCGCCCGTCTTGGGCCCACTGGGCCCGACCTTGGTGAACAGGGAAGTGTCCCCACCAAGGGTGGGAGCGTCAAGCGCATGGGCTCAAAAACCGCCATTCCGATGTACTTGAGACCAGCCAATGCTTTATTCGGGCCTTGAAGGTGGGTTCTCTGGGGCGTATCCTTCGTACTTTTGAGGAGGCGAACCCCATGAGTAACGATGCCAAGCAGTTGTTGAAGGATCTGAGCCGTCACCAATTGGTGGACGGATATCCCTTGGTCGTTGATCTCGATCGTTGCCATGGTTCCTGGATTTATGATCGAGTGCAGGACTGTGAGTACCTCGATGTCTTCACCTGCTTCGCCTCCTGGCCTGTGGGATACAACCACCCGAAGTTCAATGACCCAGAGACGGTCGAGGCGCTGCATCGCGCATCGGTGAGCAAGATTGCAAACTCGGACCTCTACTGCGAGGACCTTTGCAGGTTCGTCGATACATTTGCGACGCATGCGACTCCAGCTGGGTTCCCGCATCACTTCTGGGTTTCTGGAGGTGCTTTGGCGGTCGAGAATGCGATGAAGACGGCATTCGATTGGAAAGCAAGAAAACTTGGCCGTACTGATTTCGCTGATTCGGTCAATGACCTCACCATTCTGCATTTCAAGCAGGCATTCCATGGGCGCAGTGGATACACCATGAGTGTCACGAATACGATTCCGGACAAGGTTGGACTGTTCCCCAAGTTCGACTGGCCGAGAGTCCACAATCCCACGGTCCATTTCAACCTTGATGGATCGATCGCCAACGACGTTGCCGCCGAAGAGTCTCGGACGTATGCCGAGATCGAGGCTGCATTCGAACATGCGGCTGCGAATGGAACACATATCGCGGGGATACTCATTGAACCCATGCAGGGCGAAGGCGGAGACAACCACTTCCGAACGGAGTTTCTTCAAGCACTGCGCACGTATGCGGATGAGCGTGAGGCGCTGCTGATCTTTGATGAAGTGCAGACCGGCTTCTTTGGATCAGGCAAGCCGTGGTTCTGGCAGCATCAGGGCGTTGCTCCTGACGTGGTGTCATTCGGCAAGAAGACCCAGGTCTGCGGCTTGTACGCTTCCGAGCGGATTGATGAAGTGGAAGACAACGTGTTCGAGCGGTCCAGCAGGATCAACTCGACGTGGGGCGGAAACCTGGTCGACATGGTTCGTTGTC
>JAQWRC010000090.1 GCA_029243925.1 Phycisphaerales bacterium | reverse complement strand
GACAACGGGTGTGCTGCCTGAGGATCTTGTTCCCAGCAATCTGTCATACCGGGTTCATCCAGGTGATGACCTGAGAATCGAATTT
The DNA here is from genome assembly GCA_029243925.1 of Phycisphaerales bacterium. Taxonomy (GTDB): domain Bacteria; phylum Planctomycetota; class Phycisphaerae; order Phycisphaerales; family SM1A02; genus SP202. The sequence continues at coordinate 13,281 of JAQWRC010000090.1, read as the reverse complement.
TACGAGTTGTATGCCAAAGGGCAGTGGTTCCCAGTCGTGCGACGCGTTGATGCTGGTGGGTATCTGAGACTCCCCGAACTGGGTGAGGTCCTCGCTGCTGGCCGTACGGCTGAAGAGTTGCAGGACGAGCTTGAGCAGATGCTTGCCAGTGAGGTGATGAAAAACCCAACCGTCGATGTGGCCATCGAATCCGGTGGAGCATTCACCTACACCGTCTACGGTCACCTCGCTTCTCCAGGGCGATTTACACTCCAGGATCCTACGTTGACTCTGCTCGAAGCGCTGTCAATGACGGGAACCGTGCCGTTGAGCACGAAGTGGGTGTACGTCGTTCGAACAGTGCATACCTCCAACGATTTGAAGGGGCACTGGGAACGCGATGATGAAGCTGGGATTCATGCGCCGGTTGAAGCGGACGTTCAGGCGCCGGACATCGATTCGCTCATCAAGCAACTGGAAAATGTGTCTTCAAAACCCAGCCCAGCCGCATACGGCATGGAAGATGAGCCGCTCATCGACATTGATGACCTCGATGCGCCCGTTGTCCATATGCCATCAGCAGTCGATGTGGATGAAGTACAGGCACCGGTGGCCACGCATGCAGGTGAGAATGCCTTCATCTACGTTCCAGAAAAGGATGAATGGGTCCGAGTCAAGCAGACAGACATGCAAGCGACAATCGCCGAATCGCAGCGTCATACATCGGAGCATCCTGGTGCGGCCCCTGAGTTGGTGCTGGAGCGTGTCATCAAGATTCCATACGCTCGGTTGATGCACGGCGACAACAGTTACAACATTATTGTCCGTCCGGATGACCAGCTCTACATCGATGGCCCGCCAGTAGGCATCGTCTACATTTCCGGTGAAGTGCTCAGGCCCGGCGTGTACAACCTTCCGACGACTGATCCACTGACGTTGAGTAGGCTGATTGCCGCATCAGGCGGACTGGGATCTCTGGCGGTTCCCGATCGAGTCGATCTGACTCGCATGGTTGGCGAGCATCGTGAAGCAACGGTTCGTATGAACCTTGCTGCGATTCGTCGCAGAACCGAGCCGGACATCTATCTCAAGCCCAATGACCATGTCCATGTCGGCACAAGTTGGATGGCGTATCCGCTTGCAGTCTTCAGAAATGGTCTTCGCATGAACTATGGGTTCGGCTTCCTGCTGGACCGCAACTTCGGAAACGACGTCTTTGGCCCGCCGCCCACGAACATCGGGTCTTTTTAACGGTGGAGGATCGTTGGCGCAGGGACGGCGCACATGACGGTCACATGACATGCAGGCACGTCCACGGCACATGAAGACGACTCTTTGCGATGCACGCCTCGCGCCCCAGCCGAAGGAACTCGTCTCATCATGACCACTGCGTCGAATACTCCGAATCTGCCACAATCGGCTGCAGACAGCATTGATTCATCCGGTGAAGTGTCCTCTCGCACGATGTGGTTGTTTGGCGGTTCTCTGCTGATTGCCATCATCTGGCTGTTCTGGGACTTTCTGTACAGGCAGGTGCTTTTTGCGATCAATCAACAGGCTGACTGGGGACATACGCTCGTCATTCCGTTCATTGCCGGGTATTTCGTCTGGCTGAACCGTGCAGCGCTGCTGCGTGAGCCGTTCCGTGCTTCGTGGACTGGACTCGTGCTGTTGCTGGCTGGCATGACCTGGTATTCGTTCTGTGCATTGGGGCCAGTTGTGCTCCGTCATCACAATCTGATGGGTGCCGGTGTTGGACTCACGCTGATCGGCTTGACGTTGTTCTTGTTTGGGTGGCGGTCGATGCGTTGGCTCTGGTTTCCACTGCTGTACATGATCATTTTCAGTCAGACCATTTCAAATCGATTTCTTGAGATCCTCACATTCAACTTGCAGGACATCGCTGCGTACGGTTCATATTGGGGATTGACGATCTTTGGATATGACGTAAGCAAATCTGGAAATGCACTGCGGATCTTCCACCAAGGGGAAACGATTCCAATCAACATCGCCGAAGCATGCTCTGGCATGCGGATGGTGGTTGCGCTTCTGGCATTGGGAATCGCCATGGCGTACCGCGGGCTGGACCATGTCTGGCAGCGGTTGGCGCTGGTGCTGTTTGCAATCCCGACAGCACTGTTTGTGAACATCCTTCGAGTCATGACACTTGGAATTCTTGCAACGTACGATTCTGGATTCGCCGGCGGTGACTTTCACTCGATGATCGGTTTGCTCTGGCTGCTGCCGGCGTTCTTCATCTACCTTGGAATCATGTGGATTCTCAGGAATCTGATCCAGACTGAAGATTCAGATGATGAGGAAGAAAGCACTGGTCAGAGTGAATCGCTACGTGTTCGGTTCTCTCGGCAGTCCCGCGTTGCATTTGTCGTCTCATGCCTGGCGCTTGTGCTTGGCGGTATTGGACTCCAGGCGGGCGCATCGGCATTGAATGTGTATCTCAGAAAAGACCCAGTGCACTTGCGACGGTCGCTTGCGAACCTGCCCGCCACCGTAGGTGATTGGCGTATGGTTCATGACATTCGAATTCCTGAAGCGGCGGTCGAAGAGCTTGGAACGAGCATCTATCTTTCGCGCATCTACAGCGACACTACCAGTGGTTCGACGCCTTCATTGAGTCTGCACGTCGCCTTCTACACCGGTCAGATTGATGTTGTGCCACATGTTCCGGATCGTTGCATGGTGGCTGGCGGCCTGATGGAGCGACACCCCGAGCCCAAGCAGTTTCCGCTGGATATTGATCAATCAGAGTGGAGCATCGACCCTGAGCACACGCTTGCGGGGCAGGCGTTCCGCATGGCTTCAACTCGAAACTGGCTTACAGGCGAAGAAGAGATGGTTCGGCTTCCTGTTGGCGATCTTGTCATTCGAACTTCAGAGTTTTTCGATCCTTCGAACGATCAGGAGCGTATCTTCGCTGGCTACTTCTTCATTGCCAATGGGCGGCTGACGCCCAATCCTGGTGGTGTGCGGTTGCTGGCGTTCAATCCAACGGAGCAGTACGCGTACTATTGCAAGGTCCAGCTTACAGCTCAAGGGGGGCATGACTTCGATGCAGACCGCTTCCTGGAGTTGGCAAGTGATTTGCTGAATGAACTGCTCCCCGAAATTATGCGGTGCCTCCCCGACTGGGCAGAAGTGCAGTCTGGTGATATGCAAGAGACCACCTAAATGAAACTCCTTTACATGGATATCAACTGATGGCCAAGAAGAAAAAATCGTCCAGCAGAAAATCAAAGAAGAAGCAGAAGCTCAATACGAGGCTGCTGCTCATCATCATGCTGGTGCTCTTTGGTATTGGTGCAGGCGGTGGCGGAGCATACTGGTACTTCACCAAAGGCCGAGTTGAAATCAACATCAGCACCGGCGATGAAGCGGCAGCAAACGGGAATCATCGTACGGCGGTCAAGTACTACGGCCGAGTTCTGTATAGGAGCCCAGATCACGAGGAAGCTCTTGCAAAACTCATTTCCTCATACGAGCAGATCGTTCCAATTACACGTGAAGAGGCCGAGCAGTATTACGGAGCACGATTTACGGCCCTGCTTGCAAGGGCAAACGCTCACAAGAGTACTGCTGACGACTTTCAGCCTGTGATTGATGAAGTCATGTACGCGGCGATGGCGACCAATCTGGAACGATATTGGACCACGTTGCAGGGGCTGTGTGATCGAGTTCTAGGTAGGTTTGAGCCAAGTGAACCTATCTACAGTACCGCGCTGCTTTACAAGGGGTTTTGTGAACTTCGTCTCCGTGATGGCGAGATGACAGATGACATCCAGGAAGATGGCTATATCGCATTCCCGGGTGAATCGCACCTGGAAGAGCACCTGAAACTGAATCCTGACAGCGACGAAGGTCGGGCTGCCATTGCGTTTGGCCGTCTGGCTGTCGCTCGGCGCCTCGAGTTGGAAGGCCGCATTGGTCAGGCTTCGAAGAATTTGCGAATTGCAGAGGAGTCCTACGAGGAGGCATTGCGGCGCAATCCGAATGGAGTTGCAACAGCCATCATGGTGCTTCGCGACCTTGTCATTCGTGAAATTGTTCAGACCAACAACATCCAGAACGACAAATCAAGTGTCAGTGATGCTGAGATTGATGCGCTGAAAGCGGATATAGCATCCGCGCTCAATCATGCGGAATCGATTGTTATGGCAGATCCGGGTTCCATGCCACTCAAGGTGCAGGATTTGCTCCAGTGGTACAAGCGTGCTGACCGCGAGGCGGGTGTCGATCGGGCAGTTGCAATGCTTGAGGCATATTTGTCCGAGCATCCCGATGATTTGCGCATGCAGTTGGCTCTGGCGGATACGTACTATGCAGCCGCTGACAGTGAGTCCGCGAGAAGTCATGCAACGCACGTGCTTGATGCTCCACAGTTGCCAATCAGCCTGATGTCACTTGAGCAGTTTGGGCTAAAGAGGTCGGCGTGCGCCCTTTTGTTTGAGATTGAATACAGAGTGTTGAAACAGAGCGAACCGGATGAGCAGGAAGCAAATCTCGCAACGGTACTTGAAGTGCGTGAGTTGCTTGGCGTGCACCTCGATAATGACGAGGAGAATCCAATCGCGCTCCGTGCAGACGCTCGAATCGCGATGGCGACAAATGAGTACCGTAAGGCGGCCACTTTATTCGAGCGGCTCATCTTTCTGGGCGGCAACCTGCCTGGGTCCGTGTATCGAAATGCAGCGTACTGTCTTATCGAGATCGGGCAGACTGGATTGGCGCTCGAACGCATCAGCACCGCTTTGGAAGTCGAGCCGATGCAGTTGGGCCACTACCTAGCTAAGGCAGCGATGCAGGGCAGGCTTCGAATGCCTGAGCAAGGCATTCGTACGCTTGAGTCTCTGCCTCCTGGAATTCAGATTGACAATGAGGAAGTGGCTGATGCAATGCAGGCTCTCGAGCTGCTTTCTGCTTCGCAAAACAGGGAGTCGATAGATTTAATTTCAGATCCTGTACTGCGGGCAATTGGCAGTGCAGAGCGAGCGAGTCGCATTGGGGATAATTCAGAGGCGATCGCTGTGTTGCTGACTGCGGTTAATGCCGAGCCTGAACCCGACGTTCGGCTGCTTGCCGCATTGGCACAGATGTACAACTATGAAGGGGATTCAGAAAAAGCTGTTGCGTCGGTAGATCGTGCTATTGAGCTTGAACCTGACAATCAGCGCCTTCGCCGCATGCGAATGATGTATGAAACGAATGATCCCGTCAGCTTGGTTCGTGCAGAGTTGGAGGCCATGTATCCGGATGATCCAGATGCATTTGAGGAATCATATTTTCTGACCATGCATCAAATGCAGTTGAATCAGAGTCGCAAAGCCGAGGAGTACAAGAAATCGGGTCGTGACCTTAATGCAGAGCTGGCGAGCAAACTTGCCATGAAAGCTCAGGCTGAGCTCGACTTGCTTTATTCGCGTGTTATGGCGAACGGGATGTCTGAAAATCCCGGAATCTTTGCCATACAGTTTGAAGAAGCACTTCAAGAAAGCCAGTGGGATATGGCAGACGAGCTCGTCGAGTTCGGCACTCAACAGAATATCGATGAGGCCAATGGACAGTTGCTTGTAGCGCGTTACAGGCTGGCTCAGTACGGGGAGGCGATCGCAGATGGCGATATGGTCGCAGCGCGTGAGTTTGCTACACAAGCGGCTCTTGCGGCGCGGCAAGCCACGGAGATCAGTACGTGGTCAGACGCAGCCTGGCTGGCGCTCGCCATGTCACTCGAGGCAGCCGGCAATGAGGATGAGGCGCTGGCCGCCTACGAACAGGCGTATCGACGCAATCCCACCAACCCACGTACTGCACGGAACTACTCAGGGCTGCTGCTTCGCCAAGGCGAGGCATCGTCGCGTGCGATTGGTGTACTGAAGACGACTTACGAGCTTATGCCGAATGATGGTGTCATTCGCGAGGCGTGGTTGGCGGCGGAGGAGGGGCAGGGGAACCTCAAGCAGGTTCTGCAGACACGGTATGCCATACTTCGCATGGAAAAGTTCAATCGACTGAATACGCTCCATCTTGCGAAGTTGCTTTCAGTGCTGGAGCCAAGTCGTGAGCTCATTATTAATCAATATGGCGAGGAACAGATCCCTGATCGCCAGTGGATGATGTTGTCCGACGCTCAGCGTCAGGAGGCATTGGATGCACAAGCTGACACTTGGGCGAGAGCCGTGGGCGAGATGCTTGTCACTGTGGAACAAAATCCTGACACCACACTGCAGCAGACGTTGGTCCATGCTGAGGTCTACAAAAATCTTGATCGCCGGACTGAGGCTGCCCGCATCGTGGCCGACTATATCAATGCAAATGTTGACGATCCAAACTATGTGCCCAATGTTCTTGCAGCGGCAAACTTCCTTTTGCAGTCCGATCGGGCCCGTGAAGCAGTTGCAATGTTGAAAAGTGCATTGCCCAAGCAGGATGATGCAACTCGGCCAATCGATATAGCACTCGGGCAGCTCTATGAAGCGGTTGGGGATGACCGTGAGGCGCTCCGCTATCTGCAGGTTGGCTACGAGGCGACTGGATCACCGGCGTTGCGTCGAATGGTAATCGGTGTATTGATTAGATTGAATCGCTTTGAGCAGGCCCAGGCTGCAATTGAAGAAATGATCGGATCTGCTCCACCTGCGTATGAGCATCTCGTTGTGCTTGCGGATCTTTCAAAGCAGCAGGCAGCCATGGCGGGAAGCCAAGGCGATGGTGCATCTCAGATGAAGGCGACCGCATCGCACCGGCAGTGGCTTGAACAGGCGAATCAGATTGATGCCAGTAAGTTGCAGCCATATCTGGATCTCATAGACAGCTTTCTTGTTGAATATTCAACTTCAAGAGAGAGCCAACTGCTGAACCAGGCTCGATTCATTGCCGAGAAGGGGATCGAGGTTCGCCCCGATTCCGACGCGCTGGTGGTCAAACGCGTAGACATTCTTGAGGCGCAGGGCAATCTTGCGGAAGCGGTGCTTGATCTTGAATCGATGCTGAGAAAGTATGCTGATTCAGACATGCTTCGTGATCGATTGGTGATCGCATATTTGAAGTCAGGTCAGCAGGCCAAGGCGGAAGCGATTCTCAGTGATGTCATTGCGTTGCATCCGACTGAAGGACGATGGCATGAGGCGATTGGTGATTTCTACCAGTCGCTGCCTGAGAAGAACCTTGTCTCTGCAACAGCATCGTATCTCAGGGCGTACCAGCTCAGTCCCGCTCGAAGGACACTCATGAAGTTGCGAACGGTGACCCGCGGCGGCGAGCGGTGGGACTACGACGCAATGATCAGCCTGATTCAAGCTTCTGGAATGGCAGCGTCGAGCGATCCACAAATGGTTGGTTTGTACGCACGTGCCTACGCCGGCAAGGGCGCATTTGATCGTGCTGACACGCAACTGAAGCGGTCGTATCCGCTGCTTGTCAACGGCATTGCTCGCGGGGATCTGCCTGGGAGGTCAGTACGGCAGTGGTATGAAGACCTCTATGCCGTCTATGCGAACCGCGATCCTGAGCAAGGGGCCGCGTTGGCGGCATCGGTCATCGGCGATGGTGGGACGTACTGGGACAATGTCGGCATGAGCACCTATTGGGCGCTCTACGGGGATCGGGGTTATGCACAGGCGATCGTGGAGCAGCAGAAGGCCGTCGACCGGAGTGTGGCTGATGCGCCTGAAATGCATACAACCATGCTCAACCTGCTGGGCAGTTATCAGATCGCCAACGGAGATCCAGGACTGGCCGCACAGACGTTCAAGAGCATCATTGAGGAGTACCCGAAAGATGCAGGTGCGTTGAACAACTACGCATATATTGTTGCCACGAGTCTTGGCCGAGCAGATGAAGCGCTGCCATATGCCCAGAGAGCAATTGCAATCAAGCCTCGTTCAGCGGATATTCTCGACACCATCAGCACGATTCATGCTCTGCTTGGCGAGCATGAAAAATCGATGGTCAGCCGACTTCGGCACCATACTCTTGAGCCGGACAATGTCGAGGTCGTGCTTGAAATCAGCCGTTCCTATATGTCGCACTACACAGATGCTGAAAAGGCACTTGAGTTTGCGGAGTTGGCCAGCAAGATCATGCCGAAGGATCCCGAGGTCATGGGAACTCTGGGATGGTCGTATTACCGGACTGGCGAAAGCAACTTGCGCGAAGAAATGCTGAGATCGTCGATCAAGCTGGGGCCAACGCCAAGAGCGCATTTATATATGGCGCAGGTGTTTATAGACAAGAGCCAGCTTGGCAAGGCGCGTACGCACCTGCAGACTGGGCTGGATTTGTCTCCAGATCTGGCAACCCGTGAAGAGATTGAACGTATTCAAGACGATATAGGCAGCAGTTGAGCCAGATGAGTTGGACTCAGCATCATGCCTGAACATGCACCAGATTGAGGATACATGAGTAAGCAAGCACCACGACAAAGCAGTACCCAAGGCTCTCGCTCGAAAGGAGCGAGGCCTGGTGGCAAGAGTGGGTCAACCATTGATCCGATTCGTGTTCTTCGCCAGCATGTTCTTGGCATCATCGTCTCGGCGGCGATAGGGTCAGTTCTTGGTGTTGGGGCATATTTCACCCTTCGATCTGTATATCCACTCTACACCTCCGATGTCATGTTTGAAGTGCGACCCGGACTCATCGAGTCCACGGATATTGGAACAAAGGAATCAATGAGTGAGAAGGATGTTGCGCGGATTGCAAACACGCAGGCACTTCTTCTGAAGCACCGGGACGTATTGTCTGATGCAGTCGCAACACAGCCTGTGCGAAACAGTGGTTGGATGCAGGAGTGGTTCATTGATCCAGCAAGTGGTTCGCCGCTGGAGGCGCAGGCGGTCGACGAACTCATTGAAACAATTTCGACTCCGGTCATTCGAAACACAAACCTGTTCTCGATCCGCTGGTCATGGCACAACTCACAAGATGTCCCCGTCGTGCTCAACGCCATTGCGCAGGCATATCTGCGTAAGATTGAGCGACTCGATACCGAGCAGTTCAGCGCCAATGAGAAGTTGTTCCAGGATCAGCTTCGAGGGACGCGGCTTGCGTTGAGTGACATCCAAGAAGAAATTCAGGGATTCATTCTCGCAAAGGGCATCACGACACTTGAGGACCCGCGGCATTCCCAGGCAATGTTCGAGTCCCAGAAACTGACCGAGACGCTGACGCAGACCCAGGCTGAGTTGACGCTGGCACAGACACAGTACATGCAGACTGCAGCCAAGCTCGAAGGCACCATCGAGCCGACGCACCAGGACATCCTGGAGGCTGAATATGATTCCACTTTGCAGCGCCAGCTTCAGACACTTGAAATGCTCAAGGCTGAAGAACGGTCGGTTCAAGATCAGTTCAATGAGGGCACGCCGCAAGTGCGTTCGATCGAGCGCCAAGTGCGATCGACTGAGCTGCAGATCGATGCCAAGCGACAGGAAATTCTGAACCGAAATTTGAATGCACAAATGAAGAGCCTTGCCGACTCAAGCAGTCAGTTGCGAGATGTCATTGAGAATATTGAGATGGAACTGGAATCAAAGGACGTGATGCTTCGCGATCTTGCGACCTCCGCGACACAATATGATGCCATGAAGGCCCAGCGGACACTGCTTGAAGCGCGTCGTGATGACAACACGCAACTTCTCAACAGCATCCAACTGATGAAACTGCGTCAAGATGCCGGGCGTGTTCGTCTGGTCAACTTCGCTCTGGTTCCGCGTGAGATGTCCTTTCCGCAGCCCGAGATCATCATTCCTGCGGGTATTGTCCTGTGCATGGGTGCCTTCATCGGGTTCCTCTTCCTGCGTGAGGTCATGAATACACGAATACGCGGTGCGAGTGATCTTGCCGTTATTCCGGGTGCAACGATCCTTGGGAGCATTCCTGAGATCGAAGAAGATCCGACGTCGATCGAAGATGCAGAGCGCGCTGTTTCGCTCCATCCAGACAGCGTGGTGGCGGAATCCTACCGCCAGACGTGGACGAAACTGCACCGTGAAATGCAGCGTCAAGGATCATCCGCCTTGCTGCTGGCAAGTGGCATGCCTGGCTCTGGCACGACCACCGCGCTGACAAATCTCGCGGATGCCGCCGCTGGTGCGGGTTTCTCTGTCATCGCCATCGACGCAAACTTCCGCCGCCCAGCACTTGCATCGGAATATGATCTTGACGATGAGAGTCCTGGACTTGGTGATGTGTTGAATGAGCAGGCAGAAATTGCTGATGTCGTTCAGTCGACCGACAATTCATCAATACAAGTTGTCTCGGCAGGTCGGCCTGAGAATCGGCTGTACAGTCGGTTCAATGATCGGTCCTTTGCTCGTTTCATTGCATCGCTTCGAGGGAGCTGCGATCTGATTCTGGTCGATACCGCGCCTGCGATTGCTGCTGGAGATGCCTACGTTCTCGCAAATCACATGGATGCAGTCGCGTTGGTCGTACAGGCCAATCGTGAAGAGCGTGGCCTAGTGGCCAGGTTGATCAATCAGTTCAATGATGCACAGGGTGAACTGCTTGGCATTGTCCTCAACCGACCTCGCCGTACAGCGGGTGGATACTTCAAGAAGAATTACGAACTCATGGCGTCATACACCTCCGATTCGGACGATTGAGCAGGCGCATCGCTTGGCAGTGGAACTGAAGTTGCGGGAGCATTGAGCGAGTGAACGATACTGCCAGTGCAATTGCAACTCGGGGCACGGAGCTTCTTGCGAAACTCCAGGATGCAGATGTGCTTGCAGAACTGCAGAGCGCCGAGATGCTTTCCGCCATTTCCGATGAGCAGCTTCGTGAGCTGATGCAGGATCCGGCGGCTCAAGCTCTTCTGCAAAATGCACAGTTCCTTTCGGTGGTGGGCAATCCGGATGTCGCCGCCTACCTGCAGACTGAAGAGTTTGGGCTCAAACTTGAAGCAATGCGAGCGGCCACCTTCTTCGCCGAGCAGGCACAATCAATCAGTGTGCTCGATGTCCTGTCCATGGCCATGCCAGTCTTCGTCATTGCATTTCTCGTCGTGCTTGTCGCCACGCCACTCTTTCGAGCACTCGCCAAGAAAATGGATGTCGTTGATCGGCCTTCAGAAGCGAGAAAGATTCATACTCGTGTGACGCCATACTTCGGAGGGTTGGCCATCCTCAGTGGTCTGATGGCAGCAATGTCCTACAGCGGCATGATCGATGAGTGGCCTGCCATCTACCGAGGCATTCCTCCGGGTGTCTTCGTTGGCATGTTCGCCATTGCAGGCGCTGGCCTCCTTGATGACATGACGAACTTTGCCTGGCGATTTAAGGTCGCCCTGATTCTCGTGGCGGCTGCAGCATTGGCCCAGAGTGACGTCGGCACACGTGTTGCCGCGGGTTTGTTTGACTGGATGGGGCTTGCAGTCCTGAATGATCTCTACCTCCCCTCAATTCCGAATTGGAGTTTGGCGAATCTCATCGGCGCACTCATCATCGGCATATTTGTGCTGGGCGGATGCAATGCAACAAATCTCATCGATGGTCTTGATGGATTGCTGTCTGGCGTGACGGGGCTCATGGCGATTGGCCTGTTGGCACTGTCGTGTGTGATCATCACCACGATGAGTTCCGACATGACTCTGGTTGAGGTCCAGTACATCCAGGAGACGATGGGTACGACCACGGTTATGACGTTGGCAGGGGCTCGGGTGATTTTGTCGCTCGCCTTGCTGGGAGCAGTGCTTGGTTTCCTTCCATACAACTTCAATCCTGCAAGTATCTTTCTCGGAGATTGCGGCAGTCTTTTGCTCGGCTACATGTGTGTCGTAATCATTCTGATGCTTGGTGAAGCTGGAGAAACACAGCTGATGGTGGCGGGGCTGATTATCTTTGCCATCCCCATCATCGACACGCTGCTGGCAATCGTTCGGCGGCGGGTGCAAGGGAAGAACTTCTGGGATCCGGATGCCAACCACATGCATCACATTCTCAGGCGCCGTACGGGCAGTGTGAAAAAAGCAGTGCTTTCGATCTACGCGATTGGCGCGTTCTTCGCCGTTCTCGGTGCCGGCCTTGGAATTATGGACCTTCTTGATCTCATCAAGATCAGATACATCTACCTCACCTTTCTCGTGATCGCCGGGACCGTTGTCTGGATTGGATGGCGGATGGGCATGGCTGAGAAGCTCGAGCAGGCCCCGTGACATCATCCTCGTCCTGCTCCATCTTGTTCGTATGCATGGGCAACATCTGCCGCAGCCCAATGGCCGAAGCGATGTTTCGGCATAAAGCCATGCTTCGTGGTGCACTGGATGGATTTCGAATTGATTCAGCTGGAACAGGTGGCTGGCATGCCGGGGACGATCCGGATGAACGAATGCGGGCGACTGCGCGGAGCCATGGGATCAGGCTCGAAGGGTCCGCTCGGCAGATCGCGTCCGCCGACTTCGCAGACTTCGACCTCATCATCTGCATGGATGAAGACAACCACTCGAATTTGCTGGCGATGGGAGCTCCGCGTGAACGCATCACGATGATGCTCGGGTACCACCCAGATACACCCCATGTCGATGTGCCGGATCCGTACTACGGCGGGCAAGATGGGTTCCAGGAGGTTTTTGACTTGCTGGAGTGTGCGTGCGATTCGCTTCTGGATGCGCTGTTGGCGGAGTCGAGCTGACTGCCAGAGTCGCCGTGTCAATCAGCCATGGTGTTGGGCGAACTCATCCATAAGTGCGGCGAGACGTTGGCAGCCCTCAGGTGGAAATGCGTTGTAGATCGAGGCCCGAAGGCCGCCGATGCTGCGATGTCCTTTGAGATTCTGCATGCCGGATGCCATGGCTTTCTCGAGGAAAGCGGCGTCAAGTTCTGGGTTCGGGCACGTAAAGGCGATATTCATGGTTGAGCGGCAGTCCACATGGGCGTGTCCGGTGTAGAAGCCGCTCGAGCGATCGATGGCGTCATAGAGCACGTTGGCTTTTGCTTCATTGTGAGCAGCCATGGCATCCAGTCCACCTTGAGCCAAGATCCATTTGAACACCAGGCCCATGACATGGATGCCGAATGTGGGTGGCGTATTGAGGCACGAGCCATTCTTTGCATGCAGATCGAATCGAAACATGGATGGAAGGTTTTGGTCGACCTCGTTCAACAGTTCACGGCGGATGATGAGCAGTGTGACGCCAGCGGGTCCCAGATTCTTCTGCGCACCTGCATAGACGACGTCATGCCGTGACCAGTCGATGGGCCTGCTGAACATTTCGCTGCTTGCGTCATTGATCAGCCACCCACGTGATTCAGGGGGGGATGGCCACATTGTTCCGTAGATGGTGTTGTTCGA
>JAQWRC010000069.1 GCA_029243925.1 Phycisphaerales bacterium | reverse complement strand
CTGGTCAAGGACGGCGAGATCATCACGGACACGATTGCTCGCAAACTTGAGCATCTGGGCATCGACTCGGTTCAGGTCCGAACTCCATTGACCTGCGACACCGCAAACGGAATCTGCGCTCGATGCTACGGCCAGGACATGTCCACAGGCATGCAGGTTGAGCAGGGACTGGCTGTCGGGACCATCGCCGCGCAATCGATCGGTGAACCGGGCACGCAGTTGACCATGCGTACCTTCCATACCGGCGGTATTGCCTCTCGTGGCCTCGTCGAAACCAGTTACCGCGCCACTCATGGCGGCACGGTCGAACTCCGCGAATGTCGCGCTGTCCCGGTCCCCGAGACAGATGATGGCAGCCTGATCACGTTGAAACGCAATGGCGAAATCGCCTTGCTGGATGCCAAGGGGCGCGAACTGGAGAAGTACAAGGTCCCCTACGGTGGCGTGATTCGTGTTCAAGATGGCAGCAAGGTCCGCAAGGGCCAGTTGTTGTGCGAATGGGATCCGCACCGAACGCCGATCCTCGCCGAGGAAACGGGCTCGATTCACTTCAAGGACATCGAAATCGGCAAGACCATCCGTGAAGAGGTGGTCAAGGGTTCGGGAACGACCGAGCTGATCGTGATCGAACACACCGGTGAGATGCACCCGCAGATTCTCATCCAGGATGCTGATGGCAAGATCCTCGACTTCCACCACCTGCCAGCCAAGGCACGTATCGAAGTGAGCGAAGGCCAGCAGATTATTCAGGGCCAGATGATTGCACGCCAGCCCAAGGACGTGGCCGGCTCCGCCGACATCACTGGTGGTCTGCCTCGGGTGACCGAGATCTTTGAAGCTCGTAATCCCAAGGACCCCGCGGTCATGGCGAAGGTCGCCGGACGCGTGGAACTGCATGACGATCTGCGCAAGGGCAAGATGACCATCCGTATCGTGACCGATACCGGCGTGGAGATCGATCACCATGTTCCCCAGGGCAAGCACCTTCTGGTGCACCGAGATGACTTCGTCGATGCGGGTGATCCGCTGACGGAAGGTCCGCTCGTGCCTCAGGAAATCCTTGAAATTCAGGGCGAAGAGACCGTCTTCAACTACATGCTTGATGAAGTGCAGAATGTGTATCGAGCCCAGGGCGTGCCCATCTCGGACAAGCACATCGAGTGCATCCTGTCATGCATGCTCAGCAAGATGCTGGTCAAGAAGCCTGGCGACACGACGCTGCTTCCAGAAGAAGTGGTCGATCGACATAACTTCCGCCGCTACAACAACGAGGTCCAGAGCAAGGTCAAGATCTCCGATGCCGGAGATACGAACCTCGTCGTCGGCGATCTGGTTGAGAAGTCGGTGGTCAAGGAAGCCAATGCACTGGCCGAGGCGGATGGCAAGTCGGGTGCAAAGTCCAAACGATGTGTCGCCGCAACCGGGCAGACGCTTCTGCTGGGCATCACCAAGGCTTCGCTCCAGTCCGAATCATTCCTCTCGGGAGCTTCCTTCCAGGAAACGACCAAGGTCCTCACTGAAGCGGCCCTCAAGGGAGCCGTCGATGAGCTGAAGGGACTCAAGGAGAATGTCCTGCTTGGTCACCTCATTCCAGCGGGTACAGGCTTCGACGAGTACACCTCCATGCGTGTTGACCGCTTGGTCGATCCGCCCTCCTCGGAAGAGGAAGACGAAGCCTACATGCTGGCCGAGGCTACTGAGGCTGCCGAGGCCATGGGGGCGGAAATGTCCCCTGCTCTGGTCGAGGTCGCTGCCGTTGGCGGCGGCCAGGACCTTGAGCCCCTGGTCGAGGAGGCTGGCGAAACCCGAGATGAGATCGGGTAAGCCCTCTGAAACCACTCATTTGGACCACGATCCAACTGAGTTTGAAATGCTGATTTCCACTTTCCTGGGGGGGTTCATACCCCCCCAGCCTACTTTTGCGTGGTAGGATGGGATACCTGCGATCTGGCGCTGAAATCGCCGATTTCTCAGGAACCGCGCGCACACAATCGCGTCGGATATGTGGTGTGAAGTTGAAGCCTTATAGGCGACGCTTATAAACCCCCTTTGGGGCTGTCTAAGAGAAACCGGTTCTTGCACGAACCACTGAGGACGAAGATGCACAACAGAGCTCTCACCGTTGCACTTTCCATCATTGCCTTCATCGCGACCGCTGGGTTGGTTATCGCAGCCTCCCCCACTCGATACGGCAGTACCACCAATGCGCCAAGCGCAACCGCACCAGTCCCTGTGACCACTGCGGCCAAGGCGATAGCAACGGTCAGCACCAAAGGACCAAAGAACCCCTGGCTGGGAGTCGACCCAACCATGGAAAAACCATTTATGAGCTTGAAGCCACGTACGCCCAAGGCCAAAGCCGCCAAGGTTGAACGTTCAAACTCTGCAAACGGCAGCCGACTTGTAGTCAAGTTCAATGACGATGTTCGACTTCGCACGCTGCCCAACGGGCGGTTGCTTTCATTGACCGGCAAGGACATCAC
>JAQWRC010000056.1 GCA_029243925.1 Phycisphaerales bacterium | reverse complement strand
AACAACTGCTCAACTGTGATGCTCACAGTCATGCGTGGCATGTCGATGACGTACACGATGACCGTGTCATTGACGTACGGCAGGTGTGCAACCTGCTCCTGATCAAGATGCTCGAAGATTGAAATCGGCTGGATGCGGGGCATGATCCGTGTCCGCGCCAATGAAAGTGGCAGGGGCGTATTCGAAACGGCATCCCCTTCAGACAATCGGTCGAGAAAATCATCGACGATCGACAGGCCACTGTCTGGATCACAACAGACCATTCTGTACAGGTTGCCCAGGTCAAGATGGCGGCCACCAATCGTGAGGTCCATCGGACCGAGCAGTTCAACCTGCCGATCCGTGACGCGCTTTCGAATGATTCGAAGGACGAACTCACTAAACGCTTCTGGTTCTCGCGGCATGTGCGCCATGGCGACCTCCAAGGTCTCATTTCTGCAAGTCAAAGGCACCCCTGTGCCCTTCCAGAAGTCACATCGGACGATCCTAAGTGCTTCTGAAGTAGAAGATCATTACTCTTCTACGCACATGCAGCGGACCTGGATCTTCCAAAATCGCTGAATCTCGCAGGATGACACCCACAGCCCCCCTCCCTCAGGAACGTTCTGGGCGGTAGAATGCGGATATGCAGGCTCAAATCACCATTGGAAATGTTGAAATCGGCCCTGACCGCCCTCTCGCGGTTATTGCGGGGCCATGCGTCCTGGAATCACCTGATACCAACCGAAGAATTGCCGATCACCTCAAGTCCATCTGTGCCGAACTTGGCCTCCCCCTGGTCTTCAAAGCCAGCTTTGACAAGGCCAATCGGACCAGCATGAAATCACATCGTGGACCGGGACTCTCCGAGGGTCTCACGATGCTGGCCGCCCTCAAGGATGAATTCCAACTCCCCATCACGACTGATGTCCATCAGCCCGAACAGGCCGCCGAGATCGCCAATGTAGCGGATGTACTCCAAATCCCGGCCTTCCTCTGCCGCCAGACGGATCTGCTGCAGGCCAGTGCTGAAACCGGACGACCAGTCAACGTCAAGAAGGGCCAGTTCCTTTCACCCGCCGAGATGCGACACCCCATCGAAAAACTTGCTTCATGCGGGTGCAACGACGTCATGCTCACTGAACGCGGAACGTTCTTTGGATACAACCGACTCGTCAATGACTTCATCGGACTCGGTGATCTGATGGATCTGGGCGCCCCCGTGTGCTTCGATGTGACCCACTCGACGCAACTCCCCGGTGGCGGCACGGACAAAACAGCGGGTCGTCCCGATCGCGCACACCTGCTGGCGAGAGCAGCTGTTGCCGCCGGCGTTCACGCCATCTTCATCGAATGCCATCCTGATCCAGCGACCGCTCTGTCCGATGGAAGCACGATGCAGACACTCGAAGCGACGGATCAACTGCTTCGGGATGCCGCCGCAATTCGTCTGGCGTGTGAAACAAGCACCACCACCGCCTGAAACGATGACCAAGGACTGGAACTCACGTCTATGAAGTGCGACCTCTGCGACAAACCTGCCGTTGTTCACGAGGTTTCGATCAACAATGGCGTGAAGAAGGAAGTCCACCTGTGCCTCGAACATGCACAAGCTGCAGGACTTTCCATCCCCGGGCAACAGCCGATCAACCAACTCCTGAAAAAGTTCGTCGTCGGTCAGGCTTCGGCCCCTGAAGCCAAACGATGCGAGCGATGCGGCAGTACATTTTCTCAGATCAGGCAGACGAATCTCATCGGATGCCCTGACTGCTACACCACGTTTCATGAGCCGATTTCATCACTCATTGAACAGGCCCAATTCGGATCAACTGCTCATGTCGGGCGGGTTCCAAACCAACTTCACACCCCCACTCAGGTTGAACTTCGCACTCGCAAACTGCTGAAGGAACTTGATGCTGCCGTCACGGCCGAGCAATACGAACGTGCCGCGGATCTGCGGGATCGGCTCGACAAGTTGAGCACCGAACTGCCCAATGATGAGCACAGCAGCGGTGATGCTTCATGAATGCTCCAATTGACACCATCCCGGAACATGATGTCGTCCTGACGACGCGAGCCCGCCTTGCCCGCAATCTCAGTGACCAGCCATTTCTCAATCGGGCCTCGGATCTCCAATGCGCGCATGTCGTTCGCACCACGCAGCGCGTGATGCTGGATGTGCCCATCACTGATCAGATGGTCTGGATGGACCTGGATGAACTGACCCCTCTGGACCGCTCCCTGTTGGTGGAACGACATCTCATCTCACAAAACCATGCGGAAAGCTCACTGCATCGAGGTGTTGCCATTTCCGGCAATGAACAGTTGAGCATCATGGTCAATGAGGAAGATCACCTGCGGATTCAGGTCCTCAAATCCGGCGCACGCCTCCAAGAGGCGTATCAGGAGCTCATGCGGGTCGACACGATCCTAGAGCAGCATCTTGATTTCGCATTTCACGACCAATGGGGCTACCTGGCCGTGTGTCCGACAAACGTTGGAACCGGCATTCGATTCTCCGTCATGGTCCACCTCCCTGCATTGCGCATCGCCAATGAACTCGGCAAGGTTCGCCGGGCAGCCAAGGAGTTGCATCTGGCCGTGCGGGGGTACTACGGCGAAGGCTCCGAATCCACCGGCAACATCTATCAGGTGAGCAATCAGGTCACGCTTGGGCGCAGTGAAGAAGACCTGCTCGAGGAGTTCGCGACACGGATTATTCCAGGGCTCATCGACTACGAACGGTCTGCTCGAGAAGTCCTTGTGCGAAGCAATGCCACATTACTGGATGACCGTGTGCACCGAGCCGACAGCGTCCTTCGGTCCGCCCGTCTGCTGAAGCTTGACGAGGCTATGAAACTGCTCAGCCGGGTTCGGCTCGGCGCGGCTCTCGGACGCCTTGATGTGCCGCTGGAAGCCATCGATCAGTTGTTCGTTCAGGTGCAGCCAGCCCACCTCAGCCAGGAAGCGGGGACAACACTGACTGAAAGCGATGTGCAATCTCTTCGAGCGTCGCTGGTTCGAGAAACACTCAGCGCCTGACTGCCTCTTCGATCGACGTTGCAAGCGTGAAATCCAACTCGGTCAGCCCACCGACATCATGTGTTGTCAGGGTCAGCGTCACCTTGTTCCACCGAATGAGCATGTCTGGATGATGCCCGGCTGATTCCGCATGGGATGCCACCTGATTGACAAACACCATGGCGTCGAGAAAATCATCGAAGGTGTAGGTGGCTTGGAGGGCATCGCCGCTGAGTGTCCATGCCTCATGCGACGCCATCCGCTCCATG
>JAQWRC010000009.1 GCA_029243925.1 Phycisphaerales bacterium | reverse complement strand
CAGATCGGTCGACTGGAGGCCGAGCTTGCCGAGGCGAATGAGCAGTTGCACCGATCACGTGAGTTGGCCTCGCTTGGCGAGATGGCTGCGGGCATCGCGCATGAGATCAGGAATCCACTTGCTTCGATACAGCTCTTCGCTGAAGTGCTCAGCGAAGATCTGGAGGACCGGCCTGAGCAAGCTGATCTGTGCAGCAAGATTGAAATCTCCGTTCAACGCATGGATACGATTGTCCGTGACGTACTTCGATTTGCCCGCAAGGCGACCGTTCGATGTGACATGGTGAACTCGTCCACGTTGATGCATGCCGTGATGGAAGCATGTGCTTCGCAGTCGAATGATGCCGGGGTGCACGTTGTTCAGCACATGGGATCAGACCCAGATGTGCATGTGGATCTTTCCCTCATGACGCAGGCGATCGGAAACGTGCTTCGCAATGCAATTGAGGCGATGCGTGGATCAGAAGTCACGGGGGATGCGATTGACCTTTCCGTTCATGAATGCCGCATGCGATGCCCAGATGGCATGGTGCGTGATCGGATTGTCTTTGGTGTCGCCGACCGCGGCCCGGGCATCGACGATGAATCATTATCAAAACTCTTTAATCCCTTCTTTACGACTCGAGATACGGGAACCGGGCTTGGACTTGCCATTGCCCACCGTGTCGTCGAAGCGCATCAAGGACATATCGCCGTTGCACGACGTGATGGCGGGGGCATGCATTTCGAAGTATGCCTTCCCGCAGTTGAATCGTCGTCGGCTCAGCACAGGGAGGCAACCGAATGACCCGTATCCTCGTCGTTGACGACAAAGAAATGATGCGTGACAGCGTTTCGACCATGCTGGCCAGAAAGGGCCATACGATCGTGACGGCCTCGAATGGTGCAATGGCGATCACGAAGATGAATGAGCGTGCATTTGATGCGGTCATCACTGATTTGCAGATGCCTGAAGTGGATGGCCTGGAATTGCTCGAAGCGGTTCGTGACCGCGATGACTCCATGCCGGTCATTTTGATGACGGCATATGGATCTGTCGAGTCAGCAGTCGATGCCATGAAACTCGGTGCATATGACTACATCTCCAAGCCGTTCTCAGGTGATGAACTTGTCGCGACAGTGGAGCGGGCACTGGAGCGCGGGCGACTTGTGAAGGCGAATGCAATCCTGCAGGTACGTGGTGTCCCGGCGGGGGGCAAGGCGTGTGGGCGTGAGCACGAGATGATTGGAGGCAGTGAGTCTCTGGTAGGGCTCCGACTTCGTCTACGTCAGATTGCCGAAAGCAATAGCACCGTGCTCGTGACTGGTGAATCAGGAACAGGCAAGGAAGTCGCATCACGGTGGATCCATGAGCAGAGCTCACGCAGTGATGGTTCGTTTCTTGCCATCAACTGCGCCGCACTGTCGACCAGTCTGCTGGAGTCGGAACTCTTTGGTCATGAGAAAGGCGCGTTTACCGGAGCGACGGCGATGCGCAAGGGGCGATTCGAGCTGGCAGATGGCGGCACACTGTTGCTTGATGAGATCAGTGAGATTGCCCCGGAAATACAGGCCAAGTTGCTTCGCGTGCTTCAGGAACGTTCATTTGAGCGTGTCGGTTCAAGCACTGCACGGACCGTTGATGTGCGGATCATTGCAACATCAAACAGGGACCTCGAGGCCGAAGTTGCCGCGGGACGATTCAGGCAGGACCTCTTCTTTCGATTGAATGTGCTGCCGCTCGTGATGCCTCCATTGCGGGAGCATGCAGAAGACGTGTCGGAGTTGGTCGTCCACTTTCTCCGTCGCATGGCTGCGGCCGAGGGGCGGGAGCCGCATCGGGTCGACCCTGATGCCATGGAACTGCTCAAGCAGTATTCGTGGCCGGGCAATGTCCGTGAACTGGAAAATATCTGCGAGCGGGCCCATGTCCTTTCAATGGGTGATCTCGTGACTGCTGAGTTGATCGAGCCATGGCTTCAATGTGAGGCGAGTCTCCGAGGATCCGCTCCATTCATCACCGTGCCGATCGCCAATCAGGACGTCTCCGAGCTCGAAGATCAGGAGTCGGGCACGTTCATCTGCGATGGCCAGAGGCGGCTTGAGGACATCGAACGGGCGGCCATCATTGCCACACTCGAACAATACGATGGCCATCGTCAGCGGAGTGCCTCTGCGTTGGGCATCGGGGTTCGAACATTGGGCTTGAAGCTCAAGAAGTGGAAGGAGTCGAATCTGATCCCGTCAGCAACATGATGGGCGCAGATTCTGCGCGTGAATGGTCTTGTGTACGTTTCAAGATGGATGGCATGGCATGTGCTTGGTTCAATCCGGAGCATTGAAATGATTGAAGGTATTACAAACGCAGGTGATCTTCCTGTCCTTGAACGCATCATGCAGTTCACGGCTCGTCGTCAGACCTTGATTTCGAGCAATATCGCCAATATTTCGACTCCCGGGTACCAGTCAGTTGATGTCTCCATGGAGGATTTTCAGGAGCAACTCGGCGAAGCCATCGATACCAGGCGGCGGCAGGGTGGCAGTGGTCCACTGACGATGGCTGATTCCGCTGGTGTTGAACTGCGCCCGGATGGAATGGTGCTGCATCCAGAGCCCACGGGCGAGAATCTGCTGTTTCACGACGGCAATGACCGCAATCTTGAACGCATCATGCAGGATCTAGTAAGCAACTTTTTAACCTATCGAACGGCATCGGAGTTGATCCGAAACCGCTTTGACATCCTTGAAACCGCTATTCGAGAGCGGGTTTGATTCTGTGGAGTACCTGATCCATGTTTGAAGCACTTGATATCAGCGTCTCTGGCCTCGTTGCCCAGCGGGAACGACTTACCGCGATTTCAGGGAACATCGCCAACTTCGAAACGATTCTGAATGAACAGGGTGCGTATGAGCCATACCAGCGGCGCGTTCCGATTTTCGCCGTCGGGGATCCGACTAGTGGGACCGATCTTGGAGTTCATGTCAAAGCAATAGAACTGGACTCAGGTGCACCGATGCTTCGCTATGAACCTGGCAACCCCTACGCAGATGACGCGGGGTATGTCGGGTACCCGAATATCTCGATTCCGACCGAAATGA
>JAQWRC010000385.1 GCA_029243925.1 Phycisphaerales bacterium | reverse complement strand
TCTCGGAAGTTCAAACATTCATCAGAACAACTACCGTACCAGTGCATGAGATGCAGGCAAGCAAAAACTGATCACCAGATGAACCGGTCCACCCACAGGAGCAATGAAAAACCCCCCGTGAAGCGGGGTTTCTTCGCCCGGACACGCCGGCGAGAGACCGGGATCCGGGACACGGGTGGGAAAGCTGGTGCCGCGATTCGAACGCCCGGCATTCACGTTGGCGACCGAGTACTACTGGGATTTGGGTAGGTGGCTGCACGCCGCACATTGAATACTGAATGGTATTCAACACTCAACCCCTCTGCATATTGCAGTGGGGCAGCAGGTGAATGATCCTTGTCATGATGTCGCAGTTCGGGCGAGTGGTGTAATCGGGTGATGTGACTTCATGGTGTGGCCAGGCCGACGTCCCTTCCACCTCCGTGTTCCTCGCTCCAGTCGTCGAGCGCTTCGAGAAACCGACTTCCGTAGCGGCGTTGCTTCTTCTCGCCAACGCCACGAATGAGGATCAGGGTCTCGTTCGTGGCAGGCCGGTGTTTCGCAAGAGCTCGAAGCGTCGTGTCTGGGAAGACGACGTAGGGGGGTTTCCCGATTTCGTCCGCGATGGTCTTTCGCAGTGTCCTGAGGTGGTCAAAGAGTTCACGATCGACATCCTCCCATGACGCCTCCTCGACTTTCGAAGACTTGCGGTCGACCGTCGTTCTGGGTCTCAGCAGTGAGACGTCGACCTCGCCACGAAGCAGCGGAGTCGATGTTGCGTTGAGCTGCACCACTGGACGGTCGCCGGGGCTTCGCGAGAGCCGACCTTGTCCGAGCAGCTGATGGATCATGTTGGAGACCGCGGCCTTGCTGAAGTCCGGAATCAGTCCGTACGTCGACAACTGGTCGTGCCCGCATCGCCTGATCATGTCCGTCTTCGCGCCGGTCAGCACGTCGGCGATGTGCTGCACCCCGAATCGCCCGTCAACCCGTGCGACGCATGAGAGGATCTTTCTCGCGACCGTGGTGGAATCCTCGACGAGGTCGACTTCGCCGAGGCAGACATCGCAGCTTCCACAGTTCTCCGAGGGATAGGTCTGTCCGAAATACTCCACCAGAGACCGATGGCGGCATACGGCACTGGTCGCGAGTCCGTTCATGTCCTGAAGCAGTGCTTCCTGGGATTCGCAGGCGGCGCGCAGCTGGTCCGGGTCGTCCGTCTCCGACATCGCCTCGTTGAATGATCGTTCGGCGAGACTCTGCCAGCGTTTGACGTCGGCGAAGGAGTGAAGAAGGACGCATTCCGCCGGATCTCCGTCACGTCCAGCGCGTCCCGTCTCCTGCTGGAAGTGTTCGACGGATCTCGGCATGGAGGCGTGGATGACCGCCCGTACGTTGCTTCGGTCGATGCCCATTCCGAATGCGACGGTCGCGACCACGACGTCGAGCTGCTCGCGAGCGAAGGCATCGTGTACGCGGCTTCGCTCCCGGCGATTCATCCCCGCGTGATAGTGCGCAGCGGAGACGCCGCTTGCCTGGAGCCCTTCCGAGATCTGCTCGGTGTCCCTGCGGCTGAGCGCGTAGATGATGACCGCCTCGCCCGCGTGACGGCGCACCTCTTCGAGCAGCTGCTTCTTGCGGTTCTCTCTCGGTCGGATCCGGTAGGTCAGATTGGGGCGATCGAATGATCCGATCATGATCTCGGGATCCCGCAGCCGCAGTTGCTGGACGATGTCCTGGCGGACCCGTGGGGTAGCGGTCGCGGTGCAGGCATGGATCGAGACGCCCGGGAGGAAATCCCGCAAGGCCGCAAGCTGCCGATATTCCGGACGGAAGTCATGGCCCCACTGGCTGATGCAGTGCGCCTCGTCGATGGCGACGGCCCTGATCGAGAGGGATCTGATGAATCCGATCAGTGAACCGCCCAGCAGCATCTCGGGTGAGACGAAGAGAAGTCGGTAGACGCCCTGTTCGAGTTCGTCCCGGATCTTCATCCGTTCTGATCCGGTGAGTCCGCCATCGAAGGCGATCGCCGAGATGCCGGCTTCGCGCAGTCCGTCCACCTGATCCTTCATCAATGCCACCAGCGGGCTGACCACCACGTCGAGGCTGTTCTCCACGAGTGGGGGGAGTTGGTAGGTGAGGCTCTTTCCGCCACCGGTGGGCAACACCAGCAGCGAGTCGCGACCGGCGAGATTGCATCGAATCGCCTCTTCCTGGAGCGGGCGCAGGCTGTCATATCCCCAGTATCTGGAGAGCATGTCCAAGATCGGGTCCACGGTCCGGCTTCCTTCAGACATCTCGATCCTTGGCTGCATGCCTTCGTCGATCCAGAACGGAAGTGCTCCACATGGCACTGGAACTCAGTGTATGTCTGTGTTGCGTCTGGTGCGCGTCCGCCCGTCGTTGTGCAGGAGGCATCTGAGAAATGTCCTCTCGCGCAGCGGTATTTCTTCGCCCGGACACACCGGCGAGAGACCGGGTATCCAGGCAAGGGTTGGAAAGCGGGTGCCGCGATTCGATCGCCCGACATTCACGTTGGCAACGTGCAAGCACACCGACCTCACGGCATCAACAGAGGCGATTTCCTCGGGTGATGGCATTGGTGTCACCAATACTGTCACCACTGGCGTGCAGGACGAGGGGCGAAGCCCTTCCGGCTGGCGAGTGGTGCTCACTTGAGAGTAGGCACATTCTGAGTTTGGGCCCGGAGGGTGTGAATTTGTTTATGGTGGTGCTTTGCGAGTGACCTCGATCACTACCCAGCTCTGCCTTGTTGTGCCAGCTTGGTTGGTGGCGGGCTCGCCCGAGAGGAGACATGATGTCCAAGCCTGACTGGAAACAGAAATTCCGCTACGGGTTTGACACGTTCATCAGCCGGCACCCTTGGTCAACACTCTTCGTGCTTCTGGCGATCTTCATTGCGCTATTGGTACTGATGACAATCATGCGCAACCTGGTGCACTTGATCGAGCCAATCGATGAAGAGGGCTACGGCGGGTTCTGGCCCATGGTCTATCACGTCTTTCTGCAACTTGCAGACCCAGGCGGGATGGCTAGTGACATCGAAAGATCAGCCTGGTCAAAGTTCGTAGCAGTGCTCTCTGGAATCAGTGGCCTGATTATTTTCGGCTCCCTCACGGCCTTTATCACTAGCGCCCTCATGGGGCGGCTTGATCGTCACAGACAGGGCCGTTCTCGTGTCGTTGAAAGTGGTCATACGCTGATCCTCGGCTTGAACAACCGCACGATTGAGTTGATAGATGAGTTGAAAATTGCCAATATAGAAATGCCAGATGAGCGACTGAAGAAAGGGGATAGCAGAGTTGTGGTGGTGCTGTCACCTGAAGGTAAGGTTCGCCTTGAAGACCAGATTCGGTCACGTACGGACAGAGCTGGCAACGTGCCCTGGTGGCAGTACATACGCCGGCAACGGACACGCATAGTTGAGCGTATTGGAGACTCGGCCCTGACTGGCGATCTTGAACGCATGTCGCTGTCGTCTGCCCGGTCAGTGGTTGTTCTTGCGCACACCGATCACACTGCAGATGACGATGACATGCAAGCCAGCGATGCCATGGTCATTCGATCCTGCCTTGCAGTGGAGCAGTTGAAGCAAGCGAAGAACAAAGAAGACAAAAGGCCCATCGTGGTAGCCGAGCTGCTCCAAGAGAGAAGCCGGAAGGTCCTGGAGTCAAGAGAGAGGACGGTCTATACCTTCAATGGAAATGACCTGCTCGCAAAGCTCATCGTTCAGGCCTCAAGATCGGAAGGCTTGGCGAAAGTGTGGACCGAACTGCTTTCATTCAAACATGCAGAGATGTACATCTACACCCTTAAACAAGGGGAGAAGGACTGGGGGGAAGGCAAAACATTCGGAGACCTTGCATACGGATTCACCGAAAAACCTGCCGAATTAAAAAAGCCAGTAGCCACGCCAGTGCCTATCGGGATCTACCGAAAGAAGGAGAGCGACAAGGAGAGCGACACCATCTTGATCAATCCAAAAAGCACAGAGAAGATGAAAAAGGGCGATCAAGCAATCGTTGTTGCCATGGACGACTCCACAATTGAGTATTCGCATGGTCACGGAGATACCATGTCTAAGAAGTTCGAGATGTGCCGGGGCAACACAATCAACAATCTACGCCCGCGGAAGAAGGAAACCATCCTGGTCATCGGCTGGAACAGCCTCGGCGAAACAATCGTCAAGGAGCTGAAAAACTACGTGGAACGGGGATCCAATGTTGTCGTGATGACATCAAGCGACAACAAAGATCAGGCAGCTGAAATCCGTAAGCTTGATATTGCCGTTCCAGAAATCGAGGTCGAATATGTTGGTGATAAAGACCCGAACAAGCCTGAAGACCTGCAATCAATGGAGCTTCACAGGTATGGACACATCATCCTACTCAGCCAGAAGCAGCGCTTTAGAGGTTCCATGGGTACCGACGCCAGCGCCAATGACGCAGGGACCATTCTGACGTTGTTGCAATTGCGACAAGTACTCGACAAGTCTTCTGTACAGCCCTCGTCGAAACTCATCGTCGAAATTCAGAACTCCGACAACGAGGAGCTCCTTCGCAATGGCGGACGCGACAATGACTTCATAGTCTCAAATAAACTGATCAGTAAGATGCTCGCCCAGATCAGCGAGGATCCTGGGATGCGCAATGTGTACAGGGAGATCTTGAAAGAGGAGAGTTCTGAACTGTATATCAAGCCCATGTCCTGCTACCCCACCGGTGCAGACAATCCGAAGGAGTTGCAATTTGGCGACCTGATGATGTTGGCGCAGCGACGATTGGAAGTCTGCATAGGCGTGAAACTGAAGGTCAAGTCAGACGATATCACGCTCATTCCAGAGAAGACGAAACTATTTAAACTGGCTGATCTTGACGGTTTGATAGTGTTTGCAGACAACGAACAATAGCCCGAGGCCTTGTGAAAGCACGTAAGGCATGCAACAGCAGGATGGGTATGAGTTGGCCCGGTGGGGGCACTTCGGCAACGAATCCGCTCAGGCAGCGGACCAAGTGGCAGCGTAGTACAGAGCGCGATCGGAACGGATTCTGACGGATTTGGGATACCCATCCCTTGCACCAGCAACACCACCTTCTCGATGTCCAATCGGTGGGTGTTCAGTACTTCTTGAAGGTCACTGTGTGCTGGGACTCGAGGCCTGTGGGCGTTCGTCTTCGGGAACCTTGTAGCCTCTGCCGGTAACAAGCTCGACGGCCTCCGTCATCCAGGAATCTCGCTTGAACTCAGTGAAGGTGTCTACCTGCTGTGCTGCGCAGTCGCCGTCGTCGTAGTAAAAGTTTTCGTGGTGGGTTAGCCAAACCGGTATGTCGTCATCGGGTTCGAGGTCGTGGATGGCACTTTCAACCGGGTTGTCATCGGAAGATACGACCATAAGCACCAAGTCGGGATGAGTAGTCTCGTAGACGATGTAGTCAATCGACCATCCCATCCCCGGGCCGCCCCCGCCAGTGACGGTGTAGCCCCAAAGTGCTGCAACATCGGGTAGATCAGATCTCTTCCAGTCGTGGGTGTGCATTCGATTTCATCCTGAGTGAGAAGCAACGGGTGTGGTTGGTATCGATGATCTACTGCAACTCATTCAGGTGTTTGGGGAGTCATGCAAATGAGCGTATTGATGACCCATTCGGACCGGAACTTTAGTTCCACTTCTGCCAATGACAAACCCCGCCATAAAGCGGGGTTGTGCGACACGGTGCATGACCGTGCCTTCGGATCAAATGCGGGTGAGGCGATTCGAACGCCCGACATTCACGTTGGAAATGTCACGGTGGGTAGGTAGGTGTGTCGGAAGTTGATTTAATCCAGCGGGATACGTCTCAAATCTACTATCCACTGTTCATATCGAAATGAGCCGAATAAC
>JAQWRC010000381.1 GCA_029243925.1 Phycisphaerales bacterium | reverse complement strand
CTTGCCATGATGGTCGCGGGCACCAAATACCGCGGTCAGTTCGAAGAACGCATCAAGGCTGTGATGAATGAGGTTCGCCGTGTCAAGAACGTCATCCTCTTTATCGATGAACTCCACACGCTCGTTGGAGCCGGTGGCGCGGAAGGTGCAATCGATGCATCGAACGTGCTCAAGCCTGCTCTGTCACGTGGTGAAATCCAGTGCATCGGTGCGACAACCTTCGACGAATACCGCAAGTACATCGAAAAGGACTCCGCTCTTGAACGACGCTTCCAATCCGTCGCAGTGGAGCCCCCTTCCCAGGATCAGACCATCGAGATCCTCAAGGGACTTCGAATCAAGTACGAAGAGCACCATCGAGTGAAGATCACGGATGCTGCCATTGAAGAAGCCGTCGAACTGTCAACTCGATACATCCCATCTCGTGTGCAACCGGACAAGTCGCTGGACATCATCGATGAAGCTGGCGCCCGTGTTCGGTTGAGTTCGATGACCAAGCCACCCAACCTGGCTGACATCGAAGAGCAAATTGAACTGCTTGGTGTCGAGAAGGAGGCAGCCGTACGCGGTGCCGATTACGAAAAAGCAGCCGACCTTCGGGACAAAGCTGAAAAACTCCGCGCCGAAAAGGACCGCATTCAGAAGGAATGGCGTGATTCCATGAGTGAAATGAGTGGCACGGTTGATGAAGAAGTCATCGCCGAAGTGGTCTCCAAGATCACCGGTGTGCCGCTGACTCGGCTTGAAGAAGCTGAATCCGCCCGACTCCTCCAACTCGAGGATGAACTTCACCAAACCGTTGTCAGTCAGCATGAAGCCGTCAAGCAGGTTGCCAGAGCGATTCGCAAGGCACGTTCCGGCTTGAAGGATCCGAATCGCCCTGTCGGGTCGTTCATCTTCGTCGGCCCCTCAGGCGTCGGCAAGACGCTGCTTGCCAAAGCGCTCGCAGACTTCATGTTCGGCGACCAGGACGCCATGGTCTATCTGGACATGTCCGAATACATGGAGAAGCACACCGTCTCGAGACTGGTCGGCGCCCCTCCCGGATATGTCGGCTACGAAGAAGGTGGCCAGCTCACCGAACAGATCCGTCGGCGACCCTACGCCGTGCTTCTGCTCGACGAGGTTGAAAAGGCTCACCCTGATGTCTTCAACATGCTCCTGCAGATCATGGAAGAAGGCCGACTGACCGATTCCTTCGGTCGAAAGGTGGACTTCAGAAACACCATCCTCATCATGACGTCGAACATCGGCGCTGAAATCATCAAGGGCGGACAATCGTTCGGCTTTGGCAAACGTGAGGAAGTCCAGGACTACGACAGCATGAAGGCTTCGTTGATGGGTGAGGTCGAGAAGTTCTTCCGACCCGAGTTCATCAACCGCCTTGATGACACGATTGTCTTCCGTCCGCTGGGCAAGGATGATCTGTATCACATCATTGACATCGAACTGGAAAAGGTTGCGGATCGAATCCGTGCCAAGGGTATGGATCTCGCACTCGACGAAAAGGCGAAGGACTTCCTGATCGAAAAGGGTTACAACCCCGATTTCGGAGCACGCCCACTTCGCCGCGCGATCAGCAGTTATGTGGAAGATCCGCTCGCCGAAGCGCTGCTTGGTGGCGAGTATGAATCCGGACAGAAGCTGCTACTCACCCGTGAAGATGATGTCGACCATCTGAAATTCACATCCGAAGCGATTCCCAGCGAAGAGCCGGAGGGCGCAGCGACGGACTAGAAAGATACGCTCAAACAGCACCGCAGCCCAGGCGATTTGCGTCGCGTGGGCTGCGTTCTTTTTAGCGGATCGTCACCAGCACGAACTTGCCGTCTTCCCAGCCGACATCCAGCTCACTGAATGCGAACCGGTGTGATATCTGCCGTGCGAGCCGAAAGCGTATGGTTCCATCATCAAGTTTGAAGCGCTCCACCTCTTGAAGATTGAGTGAGGCCCTCATTCGCATCAGCATCGTGACGATGTCCTGCCTGTTGACCCGAAAGAACTCGATGGCGACCTTCTCGCCGCCACCTTCATCTTCATACCACTGCTTCGTTGCGTTGCACACCATTTCATCCCAAAGCAGCTGGTACTCCTGATTCTTCAGGCATGCGAGCGTATTGAGCAAGACATGCTCTGGCACCAGAGCGTTCAATGAAATGACTCCGTCCGCTCCCTGATCGCGCATCCGGAAGACATTACCGCTGGGATCCTCGAACCCTTCCATCGGTTCGGCTGCAGGCGGGAGGAACCGAATCTCGGTGCCATCCCTGTTCATACCGCCCTCAAGCCCCTGTACATCCGCCATCTGTGAATAGAACGCAGGCGTCTTGCGATACTCAACCCGAGTCGTTTCACAGGCGAAAAGAAACACGGGAGCCAGAAGCAGGAATCGGCGAATCAATGGTCATGCCCCGTCGGCGGTGCAACTCGTCCAGGCTCGGTTCCCCCATGTCGATCGAAGCCTGAAACCCAGAGTTGACTGCCTTCATCGCCACTGCGTTTGCTTGTCCAAACCATCGTCTTCCCATCAAAGGAAAACGCCGGCAACCCGTCGAATCCCGGCATGCTTGTGACACGATGTGCCCCTGTTCCATACCGAAGGGGGCCGCCGTCAGCGCCGGCATCGGCATCAACGATGAAGATTTCATAGTTGTAATGCCCGATCTGGCTGGTGGCGTAGACAAGCGAACGACCATCACGTGTCCAGAACGGACACCAGTTCACATGCTCGTTGTGCGTGATCTGATGCTCCCGTTCAATCCCGATGATCGCCCCATCCTCTCCGAACGCGAGGTCAGCGACATAGACCTGCAGCAAGTCGTCTTTTTTGCGATCGGAACGGTACGTGATCCGCCGACCATCAGGGGAAAAGAATGGGCCGCCGTCGTATCCCGGCGCTTCCACAATCGGACGCGCATCACCCGTATGCAGATCCTTCACCCAAAGATCGCCGTCACCGGTCGCCAACGAGGTGTAGAGCAGATGGCGACCATCGGGGCTGATTGAGCCCTCGGCGAGATACGCGGATTCATCGGACACCAGAGTCTCAAATCCGTGCGCGGACCCATCGGCTTCCAAAAGGTCCACGGCAATGATGTCCATCTCTGGAGGAAACTGCCATCGGTAATCACCGGATTCACGCTGGTATCCGGGTGGCTTCGCATCAAATGGTGCCGTCGTGGTTGTCGCGAAGAGAACGCGATCATTTTGGCCGGGATAAAACCAACCACAGGTATTCGCCGATTCGGGGGGACTGATCCGCCGGGTGTCCCGGAGTGCACTGACCTCGCCATCATCATCCCGAACAACATCCGAGATATACATCCCGTAGTGTTCATCAGGTGTTTCGCCCTCCCCCACGGCTGGAACAGCTTGGAAGATCAATCGCGACCCGTCATCGGAGAAATATGATTCACCTGCTTTATAGAACTCCGACGAGAAGGTCAGCTGGATCGGATGCGGCAGCATCGGCTCCGAAACGTCTTGGGCGCCGCCGGCACAGAGAAATGAACACCAGATCAAGGTTTGATACATCGTTGCTCCTGATCGAATCAGCAGATTGCTTGAGAGCGACATGATAGGCTTCCCGGATGAATGCATCCGACAACGAGATTGGTCGCGAACCACGCATGCCTCCGCCTGAGGGGCTGCCACCCCTCCTGCATTCAGATAATCGACTGCTCGTCTTCAGCAAGCCGCCCGGTCTGCTGACTGTCCCCGGGATCGGTCCTGAAAAAGCGGATTGCCTCGCCAGCAGAGCGGATGAGAAATTTCCAGGAGCACGCATTGTCCACCGCCTTGATCGCGATACGTCTGGCGTCATCGTCCTTGCGCGGGATGCGGAAGCTCACCGGAATGTCAGCATTCAATTTCAGGAACGACAGGTTGAGAAACACTATGAAGCCGTCATCGGAGGTCGATTGGCGATCGATGAAGGAGTCATCGATGCGGCACTCCGCAAGGATCTCGACAACCCGCCTCGGCAGATCATCGATGAGCAGAACGGACGCAGCGCAAGTACGCGCTTCGAGGTCATTGAGCGGTACGACGATCGTACGCGAGTGAAACTGTCACCACGCACCGGTCGGTCACACCAGTTGAGAGTCCACATGCTGAGCATCGGCCATCCGATTCTGGGCGATGATCTCTACGCACCGTTGGAGCTACTCCATGCCAGCCCGCGCCTCCTGTTGCATGCAACGATTCTGACGATCACGCATCCCTCTTCCGGGCAGGAACTCACGTTCTTCGACCCGTGCCCATTCTGATGACTCAGGAACTGGAAGAAGCATCCAGAAGGACTTTCGGTTCCATCCGTGCAACCGGCTCCATGAGCACGCGATCCGGCGCAGCGGCGGCACTCCAGCGCGCCACGGCCATGATCGGAAAATACAGCCGGTACATGTGATATCGAAGATAGAAGACCTTTGGAAATCCCGTTCCCGTATACCACGGCTCGCTCCATGAGCCGGGCCGATCACCATCGGGATTCACCAGTGGATCTGCCGCCTCGGATTCACTCAGTTGGGTCGATATCAACCATTCAACGGCACGCTGCACGCGCTCGTCCTCTGGCCCGTAAATGGCCTGCATTGTCATGGCCGCCCATGCAGTTTGGGATGCTGTTGACGGCCCTTGTCCCTTGGTGCGTTCGTCAAGATAGGAGTTCGGAGATTCTCCGAAGGATCCATCCTGCTGTTGCACACTGCGAACCCATGCTCCTGCTCGCTGTACCCATTCAGCCTGTCGATCGACTCCACAGTTGATCGGTCCCACGAGCGCCTGCCATGTGCCATAGATGTAGTTGACCCCCCATCGTCCGATCCATGATCCATCAGCGCACTGCGTACGCCTGACATACTCGATCGCGCGCCGCACGATTGCATCCTCAGTTGTGCAGCCGTACGTCGAAAGACATTCCAGGATGCGCCCCGTGATGTCCGAGCAAGAGGGATCCTGCATGGCATTGTGATCGGCGAATGGGATGTACTCGAGTATCTGGCGATGCCGCGTGCGATCGAATGCTGCCCAGCCGCCATCTTCATTCTGCATCGCCTTCAACCAACGTACGCCCCGACGTCCTGCGGCAATGTTGTCCTCGCCACCACTACGATGCAATGCCATGGCAACCATTGCCGTGTCATCAACGTCGGGGTAGAACGCGTTGTTGTATTCGAAGTACCAACCGCTCACGTCATCCTGTCTGGAGAGGTTGTCCGCCCAATCACCCTTGAAACGACATTCCTTGCTTCGCAGCCATTCGGATGCCGCCTTGACGGAAGGATCATGTTGATCAAGTCCACACTCGGTCATCGCATACAGTGCGATGCCGGTATCCCAGACGGGACTGAAACAAGGCTGGATGGTGATGATCGGCGTGCCGTCATCGGCTTCCTGCTCCAGAAAGAGCGCATCAAGATCCCGCTCTGCCCGCTGGACCACAGGATCGCTTCGACGCCATCCCATCGCCTGAAGTGCGATCTGCAGATACACCATCGGGGGGAATATCGCGCCAAGGCCATCCGTCGCCGCAGCCCCGTCCTGTGAAGATCGACGCAGCATCCATTGCAGAGCTCGGCGCAATGCCGTCCCGCGAAACGGCGTGCCGCCAAGAGGATGCAACCACTTCAATGCGCGATCCACACTGTGAAAGAACACCCGCCAGAATGCGGGAGCGTCGACCGTGCTCGTGAGGCGATTGCGTTCGCGCTGATCCCTGTACAACTCGCTGATTCCACATTCAGGGGGAAGTGCTCGCACCGGACGCTTCGTGGTCACGATCGACAGCGGAAGAATCATGGTCCGTGTCCAGGCGCTCACCTTTGACAGATGGAAATAAAACCACTGTGGCAACAGAACAAGTTCCGGGGGAATCGCAGGGACGGCATTCCAGGACACCTGCCCCAGGCAGGCCAGATAAAAATTGCTGAATGAGTTGCACTGCTCGGCCCCACCATGGGAAAGCACCTGCTCGCGGGCGCTGCACATGTGCGGCGATTCAAGATCATCGCCCATCAGTTTCAATGCAAAGTACGCCTTGACCGTTGCGCTCACGTCGATACCCGAACCCGGGTACTGCCCCCACGAACCATCCGCACGTTGCTGACGACGAAGGCTTTCTGCAATGCGATCGAGCACCTCTGCCCCGCGACCATCAGCCATCGAAGCGTGTTCCTGGCCAAGAATGAACTTCATCAGCAGGTATTCACTCTCGAGGATTGAATCCCCCTCGAGCACAGCGCACCAATGGCCGTCAGCGTGCTGCAGGTGGCGCAGAGCCATGACAGCCTGTCGCAGCGTCATCATTGCTTTCTTCGTCATGGCTTCATGAATGGGCATCGAACTCATCATTCTAAATGCAGGTCCGCACGGATAGACCCGCGAACTTGAAATACAGCGGTCATTTTGCATGCCGAAAATCGATGCGGATGCGAGTAGGATCCGTACATGCTCTCCACGACGACACGGGTCCAGAGTGCCGCCTCGGCGGCCTCAGCCACCAGCAATCACTCTGACACGCGTACAGCGGCCATGGAGATCGCCCACAGCCTCCACGATGCCGCTGCCGTACACGCCGATGTGCTGCTCTTCTTTGCGAGCTACCACCACGCTGCCGCATTCAGTGAAGCGACCGCCACGCTTCGGGACGTCCTGCTGCCAGAACACCTCATCGGATGTACTGCCGAATCGGTACTCGGTGATGATCAGGAACTTGATGGCACCGCAGGCATGAGCGCACTGGCGATTTCAATGGATGACATTCGTGTGACTCCATTTATTGGATCAATCAATGCGCCCCTTCCACTGAGCCGTCCAGAAGCCATACCAGCGCACGTCGGACTGGGTGATGACAGCAAAGCGATCCTCATGCTGAGTGATCCATTTTCCACGCCAATCACTCGACTCATGCCGGCATTGAATACGCTGCGCGTCAATGATCATCCCATACCGGTTGTTGGCGGCATGGCCTCGGGCGCATCACAGCCGGGGCACAACAGACTCGTGCTGGATGAATACATCACCAATACCGGACTGATCGGACTTACCTTGTCTGGCAATCTCGAAATCGACACCATTGTCAGCCAGGGATGCAGGCCCATCGGAAACCCAATGGTCATCACGGGTGCAGACGCAAACATGCTGCTTGAACTCGGCGGACGGCGGGCCATGGACGTCCTGGAGGACATGGCCCGTACGCTTCCCGAGGACGATCGAGAGCTCCTGCAGCGCGGCCTGCTGATCGGCAACGTGCTGAATGAACAGAAGGCCCGGTTCGGCCGAGGCGATTTTCTGGTGCGAAGCATTCTGGGAGTCAATCGCGATCAAGGCGGCATCATCGTCGGCGAAATCCCCCGATTGGGACAGACCATTCAGTTCCACGTGCGTGACGCACAGGCGGCCCATGAAGATCTTCATCTTCTGCTCGATGCGCAGCAACTGGATCGGGAATCGCTTGCAGTTTTACTGATGAGCTGCAACGGACGGGGCCACCAACTCTTCGGGCAAGGTGGGCATGACCTGTCAATCATTCGCGAGCGATTGCAACGACCTCCAATTACAGGCTGTTTTGCCGCAGGCGAATTCGGACCGATCGGCGGCGCAAGTCACCTGCATGGACATACTGCAGTCGCAACCGTGTTTCGAGAATGTGCGTCGAACTGAACTAGGCGCGTGTCGCAAGCGGAACACACGATTCCACCCGATTGAGCAGTTCATCCGCCTCGGCCATGCTGAAGTTCAATGGCAATCGGAAGCGAACTGTGTCATCACCACATGGCAGTGCGATGACATTGCGTTCAAAGAGCGCGGCGAGCATTTCACGTCGCGCTTCGGCGGGATCAAAGGTGAACGCGATGAGCGATCCGCGCCCTCGGACACCCTTGAAGGCTTCGGTGTCACGTGCGATCGATCGAAGCCCGGACATCACATGCTCGCCGACGGTCGTGATCTGGTCCGCAAGCTGCTCCTCGACGATGATCTCAATGAT
>JAQWRC010000371.1 GCA_029243925.1 Phycisphaerales bacterium | reverse complement strand
ACTATTCCGGTTCGAACACCGTACTTGCTGGTGCAAGCGGAATCGGTGGATTCCCGGGGTCAGCAGCCGCTGGAGGACAGTGGGTCGCTTCTGAATTCGCAGGAGCAGGTGTTCCCGGGACAGTACCGCGAGAACCAATCTTCACAGCACAGAATGCCACCTTCCCCTACGCCACGAATACCGGCATTGCTCAAGCGAACTTCGGAGCGCTCAACGGACCAACGGGCGGGGCTCTTCCCATCGGGATTGGCTACTCTGGCACATACCCCGGAGCATTCTTTGGTGATGCCGGAGGCCCATGGGTCATTGTCTGGGGACCGATCGATATCGCCGTCAATACGGCAACTGGACAATCTGGTCCAGCAGTCCTCAATGGTGCAATTGGTGGAAACAATCCATCGGGCATCTCAGGAGGCTTCACCTTCTTCTCACCCAGTGCCTCGGTCAACAACCAGCCGGTATACAACCCCAACATCTACCTGGCAGGTCCGAATGATGA
The DNA here is from genome assembly GCA_029243925.1 of Phycisphaerales bacterium. Classification (GTDB taxonomy): domain Bacteria; phylum Planctomycetota; class Phycisphaerae; order Phycisphaerales; family SM1A02; genus SP202. Next base: position 2,725 of record JAQWRC010000371.1, on the reverse strand, counting down.
CTTCCCTACGGAGCTGACTCCATGCGGATATGGCGTCTGTGCCATCGACTGTTGGAGACCGTCCATCAATCCACCGGATCAGGGATGTGGCCCCGACACTGCCTATGGAGGCTTTGGTCAAACTGGTCAGAGAGAGGTCCTCACGGAATCACCCATCCTCAGCGGAACGCTGGCGGAGATCGATCCGGTAACAGGGCAATTCGGGGAACAGGTTCCCAACACGAACGTGGGCTGCTCGAATTATGTCTACGAATTCTATTGCACAGGAACGCTCCAGAACCGATCGATCCCAAGTGACCTCAACGGTACTGGATCGCTTTGGGCCGACTTGAACAGACTTCCACTGGAAGAGCCGGGGCTCTCTGGATGCCAGACGATCAACGCCCCCTATGGCCAGGCCCCCGCGGGATGGTGGGCTGGCTTCTTCGTTGCCGACGGCGGCAATGAATGCGAATTCGAAGGCTCACCGGGCTACACCGTCTACGAAGCCCAGGAAGAAGCAGACGCCCTGAAGGGTTCATGCTTCTTCTCGAACATGAACTACCCCGCCATGTTCGTCAATGCGTTCTCGGATTTCCAGCTGCAGGCCTTCGGAGATGCCGGCGAAGTCGGCAACATCGAATTCGAGTGGTTCTACGAGCCCTGTTATGGCGGCGACAATGCCGATGCCCAGTACTGCCCCACCTACTGCTCGATCAATCCCAATGGAACAGATCAGGGCCTGCCGGCGGCCGTCTGTGCCGCGGCTCCACTGTGCTGCGATCAAAGTGCTTGCGTGGGACCAATCGATCCGAACAACGCGACGCTGACCATCGCGGAGCTCTCTGGATGGAGCTTCCTGTGTGCGGATCTTTCCAATCAGTGGAAACTGGATCCTTACTCACAGGACACCAACAACCCGACGTTCAACACGATCGATCCATTCCCTCCAGTGCCCAATACAACCAGCCTGATCAACAAGGGCAACCTGGCTGCCCGACGCAATCTCGACTTCGATCAGACAACCAAGCTGGGGGGGCCATTCCCGGAATTGAATGTCCTGGGACTTCAGTCGCCCTACGCACGAAACGCGGATGGTTCCATCTGGAACGACCCGAATATCGCCGGCAATGCTCCGACTCTGATTGCCCCTTCGTTGAACTGCATGATCAACTACGGCATTCAGAACCAGTGCTTCACAACGTACTTCTCCGAGTTCCAACCAAGTCTCGGCCTGGCCCCAAACAGTGCACTTCCTCCATTCAACCGGAAACAGAATGGCGGCTGCATGGACTTCCAGTGCTGCCATACGGTCTGCTCGATCGTGTTCAATCCAGCTACCGACGACTTCAACTACGGCAATTGCTGTGATCCCGAGTATGGATGGACCGAGGAATGCGTCGACAAGGCGATCGAGCTCTGTTACGAGAATGAGGGCGGTGTTCGATCAAGAAGAACTCCGAACTTCGTGCCTCTGCAATTCCATCTGAGCCAGCGAACCGCAGCTGGTCCACAGCCTTTCCGTCTGTTTGATCAGGCAACTCGTCGACTGGCCGCGGCACCGACACTGCCTCCAACGGTCGTATCCTCTATCCCGGGGATCCCGACGTTCCCCGCCGACAACTGGCTGCAATCAGCCAACATGGTTCAGTGGATCGTTTCACCTCGAAATCAGGTCGGACCAATTCTCGATACATGGGGAGCACCCTCTGTACTGGGGCGACAATCGACTGGTGGCGTGAAGTATGGAGTTCCAATTGAAGTCAGTCAGCAGACTGGCCAGATCGAACCGGTACTCAACGCCCAGCCGAACAACGCCAACAGCTGGCAGGAGTTCTACTACGGCGAACCCAACTCCTCTCCTCCGACTTTCTACGAGTCGCAGGGGCTGAGTCTCTACGGAACACTCAATCCGACTGGATGGGGTGGCAATCCAGCCCAGCTCACGCCGACAACCGGGCTGTATTCCTGGTCGAACTTCCTGCTATCGCTTCAGGAAAGCAACGGTCCAGCGGGACCCAACAACATTGGTGCCTACGGTTTCGGCGTCAATGTCGCGGTACTGGACACATCCGCCTGGATTCAGGAATACGTGAATGCTCAGGGGCAGCTCGTCGGAGCCGTTCATGAGGATCTCGGAAACGTACTCATGGAAGGCCCTGCCACCGGCGATGAGTTCGTCCCCATGGGATTCGAGAACTTCATCTACGAGCCCCAGCGTGGTACCGCCGTTCTCGGAACCATCGCAGCTGCTCAGAATGGCTTTGGTACGGACGGCATCGCACTTCAGGCGAACACGATGTTCTTCCCGGTCATGACCGCCCAGGGTTCGATCGATCGAGAATTCAACGCATGGCTCACTGCCATGACTCATCTCAAGCGTGGAGATATCCTGCTTGCCACCTATCCCGGCGGCGGTGCTTCGGACAATATCTGGATTGACGGCAATGGTGCTCAGGAAGGTTCCATCATTGGACTGCTCTTCGCACTCTCTGCTGCACTTGAAATCAGTGTCGTCCTTCCGGTGGGAGACTTTGGTGTCGACCTCGGAGGACTGGCCGGAAGCGGGCTCGATACGCTGCCTACCAATGTCCTGAGTGTCGGCGGCTCCATGCCAAGCACACTTCCCAAGAGAGCATGGTCCAGCAACTACATCCCTGCGGATGATGCCGGTGTCAGACCACTTATCACGGCCATCACGCCAATCACCACCACAGGCGGTGATTGCAATCTCACACGAGCAGCC
>JAQWRC010000347.1 GCA_029243925.1 Phycisphaerales bacterium | reverse complement strand
CAACCAATTTACATGGGCGACAACAATCAGCGCAAACGCGCTATCGAACTTCTCCGCGAAGGGGTATTTCCTGCTGACTGGGCAATGGTTCCTGTTGCTGGGAAATGCACTTACGTAAAAGGGTGGGCCAAAACTGCTCTTGATCGAGACAAGCTTGAACTCGAATACAAAATGAACAGCTCCTACAAGGGGTTGGGCGTTGTCACTGGTGGATTCAGCGGCGGTTTGATCGCTCTCGATATTGATGGTCCTTCCGCTGATGCTCGGTACAAGGAGCTGGCCGGTGACGAGTACAAACCGTTTGGAGAGGAAGACACCTGGACCACTACCTCCAACCGTGAGGGGCGCAGGCAGATCTTCTATCGCGTTCCGGCCTCGATGGTTGCTGAGCTGACGCACGTCAAGAAGGTGATTCGACGTGTGGATGGGACATGGCATCTCGGCGCGGGGGATCCACTCAACAAGGATCAACTGGAGCAGGCGAAAGAAGACGCCAAGTACGAGGAGTTGGTGCTTCGGTACAACAACTGCCAGTCGGTGTTGCCGGGATCACCCCACCCCATCACCAAGAAGGCGTACTGGTTTGCGAATGACTGTCGCGAGGTGGCGGTGACGCCCTCGTGGATCATCGATGTCCTGATGCAGTACCGGGAGCCGGTCGGCTTCCTGAACAACGCTGCGCTCGCTGCGATCAGGGAAGACCTTGACACGGTCAAAGGGGACACAAAGAACAGCACCAATCAGATGAGGGGGTGGTTCTTCAATACCTCCGGTGCTCATAAAAAGCTGATCGATGAGCAGAAGCTCGAAGAGCTGGTGTTCACGCCGGAGCGGTTCCCTCTGGGATTCGATTGGAAGGACAAGGGGGATGGAGTCCATCGCCAGAACTACTGCCCTTGGCATGGGGGGGAGTCAGGCACCTCCTTCCAATACAACGCCGAGACGGGCTGTTGGTTCTGTATGGCTGAAGGGATCGGCGGTGACGTCGTCGATTTCATCCACAAGAGTCGGATGGATGACATTCAGGCGTCACGCCCCCTGGGCATGGATCTGGAGATCATTCTTCGGGAGTTGGCTGACGGTCTCGGGGTTGATTTCGAGACGCTGAATACTCAGCGGACCCAGGAGCAACTGGGGCTGCGGTGTTCCCCTGAAGAACTGCTGGTAAAGGCAGCTGAAATCATCAAGGCCAAGCGGAACCCAATCGTGCAGGAGCTGGCCATCAGCAACCTGATCACGCAGTCAGGTTTGTACAGCTACAAGCCGAAGCAACTGATCAGCATGGTCAGGCGGAACATGGCCTACACCCGTAACGGGACGGAAGGTGTCATCCGCAAATTCGGGTGGTGGGATGAAGTTGATCGCAAAACACCTGTCATCCCTGGATGGTTGTCGACCGGCTGCCAATACATGATTCACGCCCGTGGCGGTGTGGGTAAATCAGCTACGGCTATGGCCGTTGCTCGGGCTGTTGGCACGGGTGAATCGATGAAGATCCGGGGCCAGAACATTGAGATCAACTCCGGCAATGTCATCTGGATCTCCAACGACCAGAGCGATGCTCAGCTTGTGGAACTCATGGAACAGCAGAACGTTATTCCGAATAATTCTCCCTGGTTCACTCTGCTGAACGACTGGACCTCTGACCTTCACGACGACCTCGTGCAGGTGATCAAGCAGAAGAAGCCAAAATTAGTGGTTATGGATTCTCTCTCGACGGTGATCGAGGGTGACGAAAACAAAGGTGAGTTTGCTGATTACATCTATCAATTGGCTCGGGGTAACGGCGATCTTGCGAGTGAATTTGGTTTTCCGGCGACGGCGATCCTCTGGATCCACCACGACCGGAAGGACGGCACCGACTTTCGGGGCTCCGACCGCCTGGCTAACGCCGTGGACGAGGTCTGGAGCCTGCGGAAGCTGACCAGGGAGGAAGAGGACGAGTTCGGCCTCGAAAAGCGCATGCTCTCCATCGGCAAGAGCCGGAACAACCGCTCTGGTGATCGCTTCATGACCACCATGCACCGGGATTACACCCTGGAGATGGAGGACATGACCCCGATCGTCACCCGCAAGGGCTCTGAGGGGCAGGGCGAGTATCGGGAAGACGGTCTCGTGCTGAAGATCCTGGCGGAAGCCAAGGAGCCAATGGATCGTCCTGAGCTGCTCAAACGGCTCAACCAACTCATTGTGCAAAGCGGTGCGAAACCCATCAGTGATTCGACCTTGCGAAACAAGTTCTTGCAGAAGTGGATCCGAACCGATCTGGTTTTGGTTACGGAGGTGGCCGCCGAAGGTAAAGGGGGTCGGGCTCGGAAGCTCTATTCCTCACGGGGGGTAAGGGAGAGAGACCACTTGCACATTGATCTGGAAGCCCCAAACACCTGGCCACCAGCGGTTTCTCAGTGGTTGAGCAATTTTTGCACTTTGCTGCAGATTGCAGATTGCTCAGATGAGTTTGCACATTGCTCCGAGACCGCCGATAGGGTGACCTATGACCAATCTGCAGAATGCTCAGATTCAGTCAATGTGCAAAATCAACCTAAAAAGGAAATGGTTGTAGTACTAACGGGTTTCGAGGAAGCGGATCAATCTGCAAGCTTCTCGCTCTCTCTAGGGGAGGGGGGTCAGCCCGACACCACCTATGGGGTGACTGATACCCCCGAGACCGTTGAGTTCTCCGAAGGAGAGGGCTTCGACTAATCCATGCGGGGCATTCCCTCAAGCATGTAGTGCCCCAGCATCCGTTTCATCGCGTAGTGGCAGCTCACCAGCGCACTCGCAATCTCTTTCAGTTCACCGAGATCGTCACACGACTGAACGACGTGTTTCTGATGGGCTTCATGCAGCTCAAGTGATAACTCATCCACACCCACAAAAGCGGTTACCTAATCATGCCCAGTTCACAATCACTTCAGAACAAAATGGATTTAGAAAATCCTGATTTCGACTTCATTCATAAGGAGTCACAAATCCCCTTCATGGTCACGCGAATTCATGAGTTGGAGGACTCAGAAGGGTGGCTCGGGGTCGATACGGAAACCAGCGGACTGGATCCTCACCGCAATCAAGTGGAACTTATCCAGATCGCCAGTGTCAATTATTGCTTGATCGTTGATCTCAATCTGTTCCGGCGTGTACCTACTGAACGGAAGGTGAGTTGGGGAAAGACCGGAGCACTCCAACTCAGAAGACTGCTGGAGAGCAGGAAAACCAAGGTGCTGCAGAACGCGCAGTTCGATCTCAATTTCTGCGCTGCAGAAGGCGTGATCATCGGAGGATCCATCTTCGACACCATGCTTTGCGCACGGGT
>JAQWRC010000333.1 GCA_029243925.1 Phycisphaerales bacterium | reverse complement strand
TAGATGATCGACATGATCATCCGAATGGTGGTGCTTTTGCCGGCGCCATTGGGGCCGAGGAATCCGATGAGGCTTCCACGAGGGACTTCGAGTGACAGATCACGCACAGCGTGCGTGTTGCGAAATGCCTTGCTGACATCTCTGAGCCGGATGGTCACATCATTGGTCATTCGGAGGCTCTTGCTCGGGAGGATCCGTCGGCTGTGGGGCAGCGGGGACCATCGCCTGCACTTGGGGGGGGAGGTCGAAGGTTGTTTCCGGGACATCATTGACTGTCAGCGAGTCGTACGTGATGTTCATTCGAATGTCACGTTGTACGAGTTCGACTTGATGGAACAGTCGCAGATCGCCCACATCCTTCCAGTGTGAGAAGTAGATGTCAAGTTGTTGAGGCATGGCGGACGTCCCATCTTCAAGTGGTGGGGATTGAAACGTGCGCCGAAATCCCTTGAGCAGTTTGCTTTCCTGCTCGAAGAATACATTCATCGGCCCTTGCGGCGATGCAAATGAGATGTTCCAGCATTGGCTGCCGTTGAACTCGGCGGGGCCGATGGTGCGCATCTGTTCGATCTCATTGCCGAGTCGAAGCAGTCGGCCAAGCCAGTTGTTTGCGGCAATGCGTTCAGCAAGATCTTCATCGTCGAGCAGCTGCCAGCCGCCACCTTCGGCAGGATGGATCTGTTCCCACGCCGTGGCGCCGTTGGATCCGAAACTTGTTTCTGCCTGCCCGTCCACATCGGTGTCCAGAAAGTTGAACCGGACAAGGCTGCGGCCTGAACGGTCGAATGCCATGCTCATCCGTGCCAACGGTGTGCTCTCCGGATCAAGGCTGACCGTGGCATTGATGGCCATTGATCGAATTGCCTGGATGGCGCTTGGCCCACCCATGGCATGAAAGCACCGGGTGATCAATCGCGTTGGCGTTGGGTGTTCCGGTGCGAGGTTGGTCGGTGCGGAGCCAATGGGTCCGGACGCGAGGCAGGCAAACGCCGTACACATCACTGCAGCACTGACCTTCCAGGGTGAGGTGGAAGTGGGCCGGGGCGGCATATTGCCTTGCAGTGAAGTGGGCATGGGTTGGATGTCGGCATTCTGGGGAGATCGAGTGGCGAATCCTAGCAGGCTTCGGGTGTAAATAACCGAAGAACACCCTTGGTAGGGGTGAAATCGGTATACCATCCGTTCATCCGCATGAACGAGTGAATATTGCAGGATCTGGGGGTAGACTCCCTATATATGGCCACCCATCTCACTGACATCATGAAGCATCGCCCGCTGGTACTCGATGGGGCGATGGGATCCAAGATTCAAGAAACGGATCTTTCCGTTGATGGTGATTATCTGGGCCGTGAGAACTGCGTGGACGTGTTGGTCCGTTCGCGGCCAGAGTTGATTCGCTCCATCCATGAATCATTTCTCGCGGTCGGTTCCGATGCGGTTGAAACAAATACCTTTGGCGCCAATCCGCTGGTGTTGTCCGAGTTCGATGACGAGGTGGCATCCTGGGCCCGCGTGTTGTGTCGTGAGGCAGCGGAAGTCGCGCGTGAGGCGTGCAATGCGCACGCCACACCGGATCATCCGCGTTTCGTGCTCGGTTCAATGGGTCCGGGCACGAAGTTGATCACACTGGATCAGGTTCCCTGGGACACGATGCTCGAAAGTTATGCCGAGGCTGCACGTGGCTTGCTCGATGGTGGGGTCGATGCCTTTCTCATCGAGACCTGCCAGGACCTGCTGCAGGTCAAGTGTGCGGTCAACGCGTGCCTGAAGGCGCTCGATGAGCAGGGTCGTTCGGCGGTGGATGTTCCGATCATGGTCAGTGTCACGATTGAAACCACTGGGACGATGCTGCTTGGCAGTGACATTGCTGCGGCGGTCAATGCATTGCATTCCTACCCGATCTTCTCGTTGGGGATGAATTGCGCCACTGGCCCCAAGGAGATGACTTCGCACATCGAGCATCTGTCGAAGAACTGGCCGCACCGAATTACCTGCGTGCCCAATGCTGGGCTTCCGGCGCTGGTCGATGGCCGCACGGAGTTTCCGCTGCAGCCAGCACCGCTGGCGGAAACGGTGGGCGACTTCGTCACGCGATACGGGGTCGATATGATCGGCGGGTGTTGTGGTACCGGTCCTGGGCACATCGAATTGCTGGCCGATACGGCTCGAAAGGTGCAGCGGCCGCGACGAGACCGGTCTGGTTGGATGCCGGGATGCTCCAGTCTGTATTCCGCGTCCGACTACCGCCAGGAACAATCGTTCTACATCGTCGGCGAGCGGATGAATGCGTCGGGTTCACGGAAGTTCAAGCGACTTTTGGAAGGGGGGGATCTCGACGAGATGATCTCGCTGGCACGGCAGCAGGTTCGCGAGGGCGCAAACTGTCTGGACATCAATGTTGATGCGACAGGGCGTGATAATGCCGAGGACATGTCCACCATCGTGCAGCAGGTCGTCCGCCAGGTGGATGCGCCGCTCATGCTCGATTCCACGCAGCCGGCCACCATCGAAGCCGGGCTTCGCCATGCAGGCGGCAAGTGCATCATCAACTCTGCGAACTTCGAGGATGGCCAGGAGAAGTTCGATGCCATGTGCGCAATGGCGAGCACGTATGGCGCTGCGCTGGTCATCGGCACGATCGACGAGGACCCCGAGGCGGCCATGGCGAGGACGGCGGATCGCAAGCATGCCATTGCTGCTCGCGCCATTGATCGGGCTGTGCACCATCACGGCATTCCGCTTGTGGACATCTTCATCGACCCGCTGGTGCTTCCGATTTCAACGGGCATGGACGATGACCGGCGAAGTGCTTTGGAACTTGTCGATGGTGTGCGTCGCATCGCCACGGAATGGCCCGAAGTGCAGATCACGTGTGGGCTTTCCAACTGCTCGTTCGGGCTGAAGGCTTCGGCGCGGCAGGTGCTCAACTCGGTCTTTCTCTGGGAACTCATGGATGCCGGGCTGACGTCGGCGATCGTGCATGCCTCCAAGATCCAGCCGATGAATCGTATTGATCCGGATCGCAAGCAGGCGGCGCTCGACCTGATCTACGACCGACGAGCGTTGTCGCGTGGTGGAACGGGATTGCCCGCGAACATCAGTGATGAAACCCACGATCCATTGCAGGTCTTCATCGGGCTCTTCACCGATGCGGATGAGCAGGCGCAGGCTGAAGTCACACGTGAGTTGTCGCTTGAGGAGTGGCTGCAGGCGCACATCGTGGATGGTGAGAAGCAGGGGTTGATCGAGCATCTTGAAGAGGCGATGGAGACGTACTCCCCGATCGAGATCATCAATGATCATCTGCTGTCGGGAATGAAGACGGTGGGACAGCTCTTCGGCTCTGGCCAGATGCAGTTGCCATTCGTATTGCAGTCGGCAGAAGTGATGAAGATGGCCGTCGGTCACCTTGAACCGCACATGGAAAAGCAGGAAGGCAGTGGTCGCGGGCGAGTCGTTCTGGCGACAGTCAAGGGTGATGTGCATG
>JAQWRC010000291.1 GCA_029243925.1 Phycisphaerales bacterium | reverse complement strand
ATGGTGCAACTCCGTTTGCTGCGCAAGTTCTGTGACCGCGACTTTCTCGTCGAGAAATCGACGTGTATGCAGCATCTGATCGATTCGCTCCGAAATGTTCGAGACTACATGTACATGTACGGCTCCGACATGAGTGCAGATCAGCTTCGGAACATCTCACTCAAGGAGATTCCCTATCTGCGTCCAGATCGGAGTCGCCTGTTCATCCCCGAGGCTGACCGCATTGTGGCCGAGGAGATCTTCAATCGTGTGTTCGATCAGTCGACGGGCAACGCGCAGGGGTCCAAATTCCGTGAGGTGTTTACGGAAATACAGGCCGACAGCGAGCCGCTGGGTCGCTTCGGCGCAGGGCGCCGTTGGGAAGAGATCGCCGCTTGGCATGGCGGCTTGCCAGCCACACAGGAGCGATTGCAGAACATCTTTGATGACTGGTGGAGGCGTTGGCGTATCCGCTCGTATTCCGAGATGCTTGGAGTCGAGACGGAATACGACAAGACGAATGCAACTCGATATGCAGCAGTGATCTTCATTGTCAATGACATCATGAATGTCTTTGACCTGCGTGAAATGCTCGTCATGGAGTCGCGGGGAACGACGACGGCAGCAGCTCTGTGCTCATACCGAAACCGATTGGGTCGGTTCCCACTGCAGTTGGTGGCGCTCTACCCGGACCCGCTTTCGCGGCAGCATGCTCAGGACATCTACGATGAGCAGTTGCGACCGCTGCAGTACCGAGCGATTGATTCCCGCATGGCCGTCGATATCGGCGCCGAACGTCGCTGGCTTGAACCAGGATCGTGCCTCGTCTTCAGTGTTGGAAGCAACTCCGAAAACGACTCCAAGTTGGAAGGGCACCCGGTTCACGGTGACGACATGGATCTGCTGCTCTGGCCACCGGTAAATTCTCTATTGCGGAATGTGACCCCAAGCCCCTGACTTTTCGCCAGCGAGCACACCATGCCAGAACCAGAACAGTGCGTCATTATTGGTAGCGGCCCCGCCGGTTGGACGGCCGCCATCTATGCGGCGCGTGCGAACATCAATCCCCTCTGCATCATCGGAGTTCCACGCAGTGATCCTGCGCCTGTGCTTCCTGGTGGCCAGTTGATGCTGACGACCGATGTGGAGAACTACCCGGGCTTTCCTGAGGGAATATCCGGTCCGGAGATGATGGCCATGTTCCAGAAGCAGGCGGAGCGCTTCGGCACACGCATTCTGGGCGAGGATGTGGTGTCCTGTGATTTTTCCGGCTCCATGCACCGACTGACGACCTCGAGTGGGTCTGTCATTGAATCAAAAGCGGTAATCATCGCCACGGGCGCCACTGCCAACTGGATTGGGCTGGACAACGAACTGCGTTTGGCAACAAGCGGCGGTGGGGTCAGCGCCTGTGCCGTATGTGACGGGGCGTTGCCGATGTTCCGTGATCAGCCACTGGGGGTGGTTGGTGGTGGTGACAGTGCAATGGAAGAAGCCTCGTATCTGGCGAAGTTCGGATCCACCGTGCACATCATTCACCGCCGAGACGAGTTCCGTGCATCAAAGGCCATGCAGGATCGAGTACTGAATGCCGAGAACATCGAAGTCCATTGGAACAAACAGGTCATCGATGTGCTTGGAGAAACTCGCATCGAAGCCGTCGCCCTTGAGGACACGGTGACCGGTGAACGCTCGACGCTGGATTTGACTGGCCTCTTCGTCGCCATCGGGCATACCCCGGCATCTGGATTTCTCGAAGGCTCCGGAGTCGAGTTGGACGCCAAGGGGTACATCGAACTGCGCAGCCGTGACAGTGCGACGAACATCCCGGGGGTCTTTGCCGCTGGCGATGTGGCCGATCAGATCTATCGACAAGCCATTACCGCTGCTGGCATGGGATGCCAAGCGGCGCTGGATCTTGAGCGGTACCTGCACGAAGCCTGAGCCGAGCACGTCATCTGTACTCTTGGTGCTCCGGATCGACTTCATCTGGAGCGAGCCGCGTCATCACTTTGGCTGCAGTTGCATCGCCCCAGACATTGACCGTGGTTCGGCACATGTCGACGATTCGATCCACACCGAGAATCACACCGATGGCTGCAAGGGGGAGGTGGTTCCCAGTCCCGTCGAGACTGGCATTGACGGCGGCAATGACGATGACCATGGTCACCAATCCTGCCGATGGAATGCCTGCGGCGCCGATGGCGGCCAGTGTGGCGGTGATGACGACGATGATCAGTTCGCTGAATTCCAGATCGATGCCGAAGAGTTGGAAGAGGAAGACGACTGCGACAGCTTCGTAGAGTGCAGTGCCGTCCATGTTGATCGT
>JAQWRC010000290.1 GCA_029243925.1 Phycisphaerales bacterium | reverse complement strand
TGCTGGCGTAGGGCAGGATCGACTCAAAGAACATCGTTTCGGAAATCTGATCATGCCACGGAGCGGTTCGCCATGCCTCGTAGGCATGATTGCAGTTCTCGACGAGGAACTCGGCATCAAGCGTCCGCAGATCCTCTTCCGGCATGTGGGTCACCAGCCACTCCATGCCGGCACGCTCGTCGGCGGGAACCGATGCGATCGCGAGCTCGATCTGGGTGCGGTTGGCGCCCGCCTGCGTGAAGGCGGTCGCCAGATCTCCGGCAAACAGCATGTGGACGGGGGCGAGGCAGGTCGCCAGGACGATGGAAAGCAATCTGTTCATCCCCCCATCATTCCTCATTCCTCCTGCAGTGTCCAGCGGAACGCTATCCTGCACGGATGTTGATCCCCACCACATTGCTGACTCTCCTGGCCGCGATTCCGGAACCGGTGCAGATCGCCACACCGCAAAAGTACGAAGCGGGCTCGATCACCATTGATACCGAAGATGGAAAGCGCGAATACCACTACCGACTGCTCCGTCCTGACGTCCCCGAGGGAGTCACCCTCCCGCTGGTGGTCTTCATGCACGGTGCCGGTGAACGAGGAAGCGACAACACGGCACAACTCGGACACTTTCCCGGGAGGTGGCTGCGAAGCCCGCATCTGAATCGCCATGACGCGTTCGTTCTCGCGGTGCAATGTCCCAAGAACACTGCCTGGACGGACTGGGATTGGAAACGATCCAGTCCTGATCAAGAGCCTCCGCTGACTGATGCGATGCGTGCGGTGATGGCGGCGGTCGATGACGTGATTGCAACACAGCCCATCGATGAGAACCGTCTGTATCTGACTGGCCTGTCGATGGGTGGTTATGGATCCTGGGAACTGGGCGCGCGACAACCCGAACGGTGGGCCGCCGTGGTTCCCATCTGCGGTGGCGGACATCCGGAGTTCGTAGATGGCCTTGTCGGCACACCCGTCTGGGCCTGGCACGGCACGGAGGACAATGTTGTTCCTGAAAGGCGATCGCGTGTTCTGGTCGATGCGCTCCGCTCAGCCGGCGGCGACGTCATCTACACCACACTTCCCGGCGTCGGGCACAACTCATGGAACACGGCGTATGGCAATGGCGGCGCCGTTGACTGGATGTTCGCCCAGCGACTGGACTCCAAGCAGTATGAGCTTGATCCGGTGATGCACGCGTTCCTCAACAATTTCAATGAGCAGGAGATGCCTGACGTCAAGGACATCGACCCACTGGAGTTTCAGCGGACCTGGACGCCTCAGGAGCCCGCTGAAGTCACCATTGAACTGCCAGAAGTCCGTGAGATCGAAATTCCCACCACTGCAGGCAACATCAAGGCGAGGCTGTACCACCCAGTTTCCATGGATGCCGAGGACCGCACTCGCCCACTGCTGGTCTGGTATCACGGTGGCGGTTGGGCATTGGGCAATCTTGAAAGCGCCGACAGCGAGTGTCGGTTCATGGCCGATCGGGGCGATCTCGCCGTCCTGTCGATCGACTATCGGCTTGCGCCTCAGCATCGCTTCCCAGCTGCGGCCGATGATGCACGCGATGCCGCGCGATGGGCGATTGCCAATGCCACGTCATTGAATGCGAATCCACATCAAGTCGCCGTCGGTGGTGATAGCTCAGGAGGAAATCTTGCCGCCGTCACGGCACTTGATCTCCGGGGTGATGCCATCCCACCTGCGCTGCAGTTTCTCGTCTACCCAGCGACCGATACGTCGCTCGATGCTCCTTCGATGGAGCACTTTGCCGAGGGGTACATGCTGGAGCGTGATCTGATGGGCTGGTTCCTTGAACTGTATGCACCGGACCGTTCCCAATGGAGCGACTGGCGGCTTGCGCCTCTGCATGCCCCGTCACTCAAGGGTGCACCGAAAGCCGTCGTGATGCTTCCGGAAATGGACATCCTCCGTGATGAAGCCATCGCGTATGTCGCTCGTCTTCACAGTGAAGGTGTGCCTGTCGAATACCGCATCGAGCCGGGCATGATCCATGGCTTCATGGATTTCTGGCCCAGCTCTCCTCGCGCGAACCAGGCATTGCACAGTGCCATCACCCATGTCCGGAACAGACTGAGATGAGCGAGATGCGCACAACATCCAGACGAATGATGTGGACGATCATCACGCTCGTCATGCTGTTGTGTCTGGTCAATTATCTTGACCGCGTGGTGATTTCATTCGCCATCGAACCCATCCGCACCGAGTTCGGAATCGACAACGCCGGCTTCGGTCTGGCCATGACGCTGTTTGCCGCCGGGGCCATTGCCGTCAATTTGATCTCCGGCATTCTGCTTGACCGTTTCGGTGTTCGTGTGGTCTGGATGGCTGGGCTTGCACTCTGGACCGCAGCCATGTTCATGCTGGGCATGGTCGAGTACTGGTGGCTGTTCCTGGTCTTCCGCATCGCGTTGGGACTCGGCGAAGGCGTGAACTTCCCCGCCATGAATCGGGCCATCCGAGACTGGGTTCCACCGGCGCACGCATCAAAAGTCACGGCTGCATGTCTGATCGGTGTGCCCGGAGCATTTCTGTTGGGCGGCCCGCTCTTTGGCTGGATGATCGAAGACATCGGTTGGCGTGACACATTCAAACTGCTCAGCGGATGCAGTCTAGTACTGCTGATCGCCATCTTCCTGCTCTACCGGAACCCCGGGGTGGCATCTGCGCCACGCACGCCACCTGCAGGTTCATGGTTGGTGCTGCTCAAGAATCCGACGCTTCTTGCGACGTCGTGGTCCTTCTTCGGATTCGGAGCCATCCTGTACTTCGGGCTCACGTGGATTCCCGGTTTCTTTGAACAGACCTACGACCTCAAACTTTCTACCATCGGGTGGTTCGCAACACTTCCATGGGCGCTGGCCGTCGTGCTGATGCAGTTGGTCGCCTGGGCGTCCGACGAGATGCATCGTCGAACCGGCAATTCGCGCACATCCCGAGCGTATCCGATCATCATCTTCCAACTGCTGGCTGCCGCCTGCTTCGTTCCACTGGCCTATGTTGATACGTCGACCTGGGCCATCGTGTGGCTGTCAGTTGGAATCGGGTGCTCCATGGCGCCCAATGCCCCCTTCTACTCCATCCTGACTGACCTCTACGGCGAACGTACCGGAGCAGCCACCGGCGTGATGATCACGTTCTTCTCGGCATCCGGCCTGTTGCTGCCCACGCTCATCGGTCTGCTGACCGATTCCAGCGGCAGTTTCGACAGTGCGTTCATACTGATGGCGGCCATCGTGGCCAGCGGAGCGATGGGCATGTTCTTCTTTGCTCGCCCAGTGATGCCGACCTCATCAGATCAGTGAAAGCCAATTGAAGAACAGCATCAGTGCGAAGAGTACTGCGAGGATGAGCACCACCATGCCGATTTACACACGCATGGGTCGATCCTCCGAACGTGGCATCCACCATCCGATGCAGCGTCGCACCAACGGCAAGGCGACCCATGACAGAAACGACACCGAGATGATGTTGCTGACCAGCAACTTCGTGGCGAATGGCCACTGCACGTGGCTCGTGAATCCCCACGTGATCAGGTAGATCGAAGGATAGAGTGACAACACCACCACCATGGTCTGCTTCCAGGTGGGAACGGCTCCATGCCCCGGATCATCCGGGGTCCTGAACCATGAGCCGAAGCCAGTGATGGGGTTGGTTCGGTGCACCTCCGTGCACAGAGGCCTGACCTCTTCAATGAGCTGCTTGTACTCATCGGCGGTGAACCAGGATTGCTGATCCTCCAGCGAAGCGAATCGGATCACGTGGGTCCAGGTGTCCTGTCCGTCGGGCTGCGGAGGAATGTCCTCACGACCGAGAAAGCCCGGCAACACCGCCTCGGCAGCGGCAATACGGCTCACCCATTGCTCGAATTGCGCTTCACATCCCGGTCGAACTCGACGGGTGACGACAAAGACGATCGGATCCGACTTGGATGCTGCTTGCTGGCGAGTCACCGTAACGTACTCCTGTCTTGAAATCTGCGGGCCACTGTACCGCGTGCACCGTCCTGACCGGGCACCGCATGATCGTATTTTCTAGATCCAACCACACGTACCCCGCCGCCTCGGCTACTCTGAAACACATGTTGATGTTGACCTCACTGCTTCTGTCCCTCACTGCGGCGAATCCGACTGGGACGACCGCCATCAAACGCGACCGTCCGCCCAACATCATTCTGATCATGGCCGATGATCTGGGATGGAACGAGGTCGGCGCGTATGGCCAGGACAAGATCAGAACACCCCACATGGATCAACTTGCCCGCGATGGCATGCGATTCACCGATCATTACTCCGGCAGCACGGTATGCGCACCATCGCGGTGCGTCCTCATGACCGGCCAGCACACCGGACATGCCGTGGTCAGAGCCAACTGGGAGAATGGCGGCTGGGGCGAGGATGAGCCCGAGGGACAGTATCCACTGCCTGATGAGCAGATCACCATCGCCGAAGTGCTCAAGGAAAAAGGATACGCCAACGGCTGCTTCGGTAAATGGGGACTGGGCGGTCCCGATACGGAAGGCCATCCCAACAACCAGGGCTTCGACCAGTTCGTGGGCTACCTCTGTCAGCGCCGCGCCCACAACTTCTATCCCACGCACATCTGGAAGAACGATGAGCAGTTGAAGTTCGGCACGCCGTATCACAACGGGCATGAAAAAATCACCGAACCGCTTGCGACCGATGACGAGTATCAGCAACGCTGGTCACAGGGCACGTACGCCTGCGACGTGATGCGTGATGCTGCAGTCGAGTTCATCAACGATCACGCTGATGAACCATTCTTCCTCTACTACCCCAGCCTGATCCCCCATGTGGCCATTCAGGTTCCACAAGAAGAGACTGAAGCCTATCCACGGGAGTGGGATCCTGAACCGTATCTCGGCCAGAAGGGATACCTCCCCCACGCTCGACCGAATGCAGCCTATGCCGGCATGATCAGTCGCTTGGATCGGGAAATCGGCCAACTGCTTGATGCCCTTGAACAGCAGGGCCTCACCGACAACACGTTGGTCATCGTCACCAGTGACAACGGGACGACCTGGGCCGGTGGTGTCGACGCGGCGTTCTTCGATTCGACGGGACCATGGCGTGGACTGAAGGGAAGTTTGTACGAAGGCGGCATTCGTGTGCCGATGATCGCCCGCTGGCCGGGACACATCGCACCGGGGACCACCAGCGATGTGCCCTCGAGTTTTCAGGACCACATGCCGACGCTCTGTGCCGCAGCCGGTGCGAATGAACCGGCCGGTCACGATGGGCGCAATCTGCTTCCCGTACTGTCCGGCGATCGCAAGACCGTCGACCGAGACCATCTCTACTGGGAATACATCGCCAAGCAGGCCGTACGCAAAGGACGCTGGAAGGCCCTGCGGCTTCGACTCAAGCAGGGTGACGACACCATCGTCCTCTACGATCTCGAGAACGACCC
>JAQWRC010000281.1 GCA_029243925.1 Phycisphaerales bacterium | reverse complement strand
TCGATCAATTCTTCGCGCGTGATGGAAGTGCCATCAACAGTGGCGATGACGGCACTGTTCAGGCCCATGTTCGAGACAAGCGAAGGGATCTCCGGCATGAGGAAGATCACCATCAGGCCTGAGCCGAATACGGCCAAGAGCCACTTGTTGTATTTGCGGAAGAACTTGTTCATCGAAGCGACACCAGTTCGTAGGGGAGTTCGGGAACCAAGGTGCGATCTCCTCGGCTCCATACGCCCCGTGAGGCACGTGGGGATCGCGACGAAGCTGAAATCAGCGGTAGAATTCGACGATCAGGTTCGTATTCACGTCGAAGGGGATCTGATCGGGTGTTGGAGTTGCCGTGACGGTGGCCTTGAGTTCCGCGGGGTTCAGTTCAAGCCAGGACGGAATGATGTGCCCAGCAAGAGATTCCATGTTTTCACGGATGACATTCTGAATCTTGTCACGGAATGTGATGACATCGCCGGGCTTCAGTGTGATGCTGGGCTTGTCTGCTTTTTTCCCGTTAACGAGCACGTGTCCATGTACGACGGTCTGTCGCGCAGCCCAGATTGTTCGTACGAATCCGCTGCGTCGCAGCACATTGTCCAAACGTGATTCAAGGAGTTGAAGCAGCAACTCGCCAGTATTGCCTTTGCGGCGGCTGGCTTCCTCGATGTAGCGGCGGAACTGCTTCTCAAGGATGTTGTAGTGGTACCTGACCTTCTGTTTCTCGATCAGGCGAATGCCGTAATCCTTGGGACGACGGCCTCGGTATCCGTGCTGCCCCGGCGCGTTCAACTGACGCCGAGCAGTGTGCTTGGGAATATCGGCAATCGGGACGCCGACACGCCGTGACAGTTTGACTTTGGGACCGAGATATCGAGCCACGAATACGCTCCTGAAAAGTAAGGCCGAGTCCCGAAGTGGAGACTTGGCCGAGCGGCGTATTTGAGCCGTTTTCGGCCTCAAAGTCAAGCGGTGGGGGTTCAATGGGCCTGTGTGAGGGCGGTGCACGGAGTGCAGGGCTTGAATTGGCTCAATACGCCCGCTTGTCGAGTCCATCACGCCAATTCAGGTAGGACTGGTTGAGGACAGCCAGTCCCCCTGGAGTCGGGTAGTCACCAGTGAAGTACCAATCGCCGGTGAATCCGGGCATGGCGGCTCTCAAGCCTTCCACGTCCTGATAAATGACCTGCAACTCTCCGTCCCACTCGACATTGTCCGGGGAGACCAGTTCGGCGATCTTCGCCGAAATCGTGTCGAGGCTGAAGCAGTCGTAGATTCGACGGACATGATTTGTCATCTGGTCCGGAGGAGCATCGGCCTGTGCTCGGCAGTCATGCTCAACGGCTTCGAGCAGATCCAGTCGACCTTCATCTTCCAACAACGCAACCGCAGCCTGGAAGGCGATGAATCGATTGAGATGGCTCATGTCGATCCCGTAGCAGTCCGGGTACATGATCGGCGGCGCTGAGGATGTGATCAGGATCTTGCGAGGATTCAGTCGACTGAGGATCGTGATGATTGATTCGCGCAGAGTCGTTCCGCGGACAATCGAGTCATCAAGGACCACAAGCGTGTCTTCCGGTTGCACTACACCACGAGTGATGTCATAGATGTGCATGACAAGGTCACGGCGAGCAGCGTCGTGCGTGATGAAGGTGCGGAGGCGTTGATCCTTGTGCGCGATCTTCTCGGCTCGCACCTGTACGCTGTTCATCTTCTTGAACAGATCCGCATCAGGCGTGCCGGATTCGACACTGGCCCAGAACGCCTTTGCATGATGCGTCCGGGTCTGCCGTTGTGTTTCGCCGACCAAGCCAAGGAACGCGGTCTCAGCCGTATTTGGAATGAAGGAAAAGACGGCGTGCTCGATGTCGTAGTCGATTGATTCCAAGACTCGGCCCGCGAGGTTTCGGCCCAACTGCTTGCGTTCTTCATAGATGTCCGGGTCATTGCCTCGGCTGAAGTAGATCCGCTCAAAGGTGCATTGGCGAAGTGGAAGTGCCTTGGTGAAGGGGGCATGGCTGGATCGCCCATCCTTCTTGATTGACAGCACATGTCCGGGCTGAACTGGAGTGACTGCTTCTGGTCCGGCGTCGAAGACGCTCATCAACGGCGGCCGCTCTGAGGCTGCGGCAAGCACCTCGTCATCTTCGTAGAAGAACAGTGGGCGGATGCCGGCCGGATCGCGGCAGACGAATGCATCGCCGTTGCCAAGGAGCCCTGCAAAGGCATAGCCGCCATCCCAGTTTTCACTTGCCCGTTCAAGGATCTTCGTGAGATCAAGTTCGTGCGAAATGGCTTCGGCGAGCATTCGGCCTTCCAGACCTTGGAACGATTCAGGCCCCATCGTGGACCGAAGGTGCCGGTGCTCGAGATCCAGAAAGTACCCAAGTCGCTCAAGTACGACTTGCGTATCCGAGTCGCCAACGAGATTGAGCCCATACTCGACCAGTTGCTGGAAGAGCTCGGCGGAGTTGGTCATGTTGAAGTTGCCAGCCAGCGCCAGATTGCGTGATGCCGTGTTGTCCTTGCGGATGAGCGGGTGACAGTTGGCGACCGTGTTGCCAGAGTGGGTGCCGTATCGCAGGTGACCAATGTAGACTTCGCCAAGAAACCGGCAACGCCGTTTCATGCCATCGAGATCATCCGACCCGCCGTTTCTGTGCAGTGGCGCGAGGTCGCGAGTGACCGCATCAAAGATGCGTTCGATGGCATTGTGTTTTGTGGATCGCAGACGACGAAGGAATGGGAGCCCGGGTGGCATGTCATGTTTGACGACGGCGAGCCCAGCGCCGTCCTGCCCGCGATTGTGTTGTTTTTCCATGAGCAGGTGCAGGCGGCGCACACCCCAGGCTGGATCGTTGTAGCGATCAGCGTAGTAGCTCAAGGGCTTCTTGAGCCGAACCAGTGCGAGGCCGCACTCGTGCCCGATGGGGTCGCTCATGGGGCGGGCATTCTATCGGGATGGTTGGCTCGGTGTGAAATCACAGTCGAGGTCCTGAGTGGAAGGATGGATCTTGCCTCCAGGATCAGAGGCACGCGGCATCCTGTGTGGTGGTGCACCCGTCTCGATTCCAGGCCGCCATGCCACCGAGCTGATCCAGGACGGTGAAGCCGGCCCGCTCCAGAAGGCTGGCTGCGATTGCGGATCGGTATCCACCGCCACAGATCGTGACGAGTGTTTCATGGTTGCGAAGTTGCTCGATGTGATCCGGAAGCTCAGGCAGGACGATGTGGACGGCACCGGGGATATGCCCCTGAGCCCATTCTCCATCGGCACGGACATCCAGTACACAGAGGTTCTCATCAGCGGCCAATCGCTCTTGAAGCTCATTGGAGGGGATGACTTCGTGGTGTGCCACGGGCAGCCCAGCTTCGGACCATGCTTCGATCCCGCCAGTGACGTGCCCAGCGACATCATCCAATCCGACCCGAACGAGGGCGCGGACTGCGGCTTCGATGTCACTGGTTGAGCGGCCAAGCAGCAGCAGTGGCGTATCAGGAGGCAGCATCCACGCAGCCCAGGTGGAAAAGGAGTTGCCGAGACCAATGCAGACGGAACCGGCCGCATGTCGGCGGCCGAAATCGGTTTGATTTCGAAGATCGATGAGCAGGTGCCCTGAATCCATCAGTCCGTGGGCGTCTTCTGGCGCGATGGCATGCCCTGCAGACAGTGTGCCCAGTGTTGCCGGGCCCGTACTGTTGAGTTGCTTCATTCGCGTGTAGTAGTCCGGTTTCGGTGGAAGGTTGGAGAGCATGGTGTCAACGAATGCATCTTCATCCATGGTGGGGTCGAGCATGGGATTGGCAATTCGTTCATATCCGAGGGTCGACATTGGTCTTCCCCCCATGCCGGATCCGCACATCGACCCCGCGCCGTGGCCAGGGTGTATTTCCATTGAATCCGGAAGCGTATCCAGGTTGCGAACGCTGGCATACAGTTTTCGTGTCAGTTGATCCGTCTCTTCTTTGCCAAGGAGATCAGGGCGACCGAGTGATCCGACAAACAGGAAGTCTCCACTGAGCATGGCCATTGGCGTATCAGGAGACCGGTGCAGATCGTAGACCAGGTATGACATGTGCTCCGGCGTGTGCCCCGGGGTATGTCGTGCGGCGAGTTGGACGCCGCCGATGTCGATCACGTCACCATCTCGAATCGGGCTGTGGTCAAATCCCACTTCAAACTGTTCCCCCTCGTCGTAGGCGGAGAGGTGAAGTTCGGCTCCGGATTTCTCGGCAAGTTCTCTGGCGCCGGACGCGAAATCCGCATGGATGTGCGTTTCAAGAACGTGGGTGATTGTGACGTTGTTTCGGCGTGCATAGTCGAGGTAGACATCGATGTCGCGCATCGGGTCGATGATCGCCACGGCCTTGGCGCCTTGGCAGCCAACGGCATAGGCATATTGCGAAAGTCCTGGTTCGGCGATGCGGTCGAAGAGCATGGTGTGTTCCTGTAGATGGCTGTGATCAGGTTCAAGTCTACACGCAGACCGGCGTCGGGCGTATCCTGCAGGGATGAATGAATCCAGCCCAGTTCCTGAAGTCGAGGCCGCCATGGCGCTCTGGCCAGTGCTGCTGCCGTTTGCACAACGGTCTCATGAACTCAGTGGGCCAGGCGCAGTGCTTATGGAGCGATCGTGCCTGCTGGACCCACATGAGGGTGAGCCAGTGATGAACTACATAGCGGCCGAAGATGTGCCTGCTGGCGATGACTTCCGTCCACTCATGTTGCAGTACGACCCCGCACGCCAGATCGTGCTGATCCTGGGTGGCGATGGTGCTGCTGAGGAACTCGTGCTCGTCCTAGAAACGCAGGACTGATCCATTCAATATCGGTAGTG
>JAQWRC010000279.1 GCA_029243925.1 Phycisphaerales bacterium | reverse complement strand
GCGATCACCGCAGCCGGCCCGACGCCCGCCACGCCACACGTGCACCACTCGCCACTGGCTGGTGATCACATCATCTCCCTCACCGTTGATGATCAGCAGTTGATGCAGGTCATCATGGAAGAAGGCATCCGTCCCCTCGCCTGCCGACCAGGGCCCGGCCAGAGTCACTGGCTGGCCAATGATGCGCAACTGGAACTCATCGATCGCATCGGCATGCCTTGGGAACTCCTCGTCGACGACGTCGTAGCCCATGTGGAAGCCGAGCGTCGCACCAATGACGCCGCAAAGGCCGAAGGCATGGCGCGGGGCGACTTCTACGCCTCGTACCACACCTATGAAGAAATCCATGCACGTCTGGATGACTTGCTGACGAACTACCCGGAGCACGTGCATCCAGCTGATGCCGGAACCAGCCTTGAAGGACGACCTATTCGAGGCGTACGCATCGGCATTGGCGAAGCCGGCAACAAACCTGCGCTGTTGTTCAATGGATGCCAGCATGCCCGCGAATGGGTTGCCACGATGGTGCCGACCTTCATCGCCGATGAACTTGCAGCCGGCTACGGTAGCGACGCGCGGATCACCGGCCTGCTCCAACTGGTCGATGTCTATGTGATTCCCATCGTTAATCCTGACGGCTACTACTACACCTATGCTCCCGGTGGCGATCGCTACTGGCGAAAGAATCGCCGCAACAACGGCACGTCCTGCTCCGGCGTGGACCTGAACCGCAACTGGGGTGTCGACTGGGGTGGCCCTGAAAGCACCAGCGGTGATACCTGCAGTGACGTCTACTACGGTGCCGGCGCATTCTCCGAACCGGAAACTGCCGCGATCCGCGACTTCGTGCTGGCTCGACCGGACATCGTGGGGCACATCGACTTCCACTGCTACTCCCAGTTGATTCTCCAGCCATGGGGATACACCTCGGTTGAGCCACCGGATCAGCAGGAACTGGATGACCTCGGCGAAGAGATGACGCAAGCCATCCTTGGTGTCCATGGCGAGTACTACCCTCACGGCGGCGGTGACACACTCCTGTATCTGGCCAGTGGTGTCGCTCCGGACTGGACGTACGGTGCGACCGGTGCCTTCGGGTACACGATCGAACTGCGGCCAACCGGCTCACCTGGATTTGAACTGCCCCCTGATCAGATCCGTCCGACCGCGGAAGAGAACTTCGAAGCAATTCTTGCCATGATGGAATGGGCAGGTCTGCCGCTAGACGTTTCATTCCCCGGCGGTCTTCCGGCATACCTCAGCACCGTGGACGAAACGACGTTCCAGGTCAAAGTCGACGACAACGGTGATCCCCCCGCTGAAGGTGGCGTTGCACTGCAATGGCGCCTGGACGGTGGAACCTGGACCAGCGCACCCTGCGCGGATCTCGGTGACGGTATGTATCAAGCCACGCTGCCGATCGCAGCCTGTGACGATGAGCCCGAGTTCTACGTGCAGTTGACGACGGTCGCCGGCATCGAGCTCACCGAGCCGCTCTCCGCCCCGAATGATGTCTTCACCGCCGATGTCCTGACGACCGTCGATGTCGTCATCGATGATGACGGCGAGACCGACCCTGGCTGGGCCGTCTCCGGCGATGCGACCGACGGACAATGGAACCGCGGCATTCCTGCTGGCGGTGGTCAACGCGGAGATCCACCCAACGATGCCGATGGCAGTGGCTCGTGCTGGCTCACGGACAACGTTGCAGGCAACTCCGACGTCGACAACGGCATCACCGTGTTGACCTCTCCCGTACTCGATGCCTCCGCAAGCGGACTGAGCCTCTCCTACTGGCGATGGTTCTCAAATGACTTCGGCGCATCACCGGACGAAGATGGCTTCCTCGTGGAGTTCAATCTCGACGGAGAAGCCACATGGTCCGTACTCGAACTGGTCGCCCCGGACAGCTCCGAGGCCTCCGGCGGTTGGTTCCAGGCCAACTTCGAACTTAACGATGTTCCGAACTTCGAGCCGACCGACGAGTTTCGGATTCGATTCACTGCCGAAGACATCGGAAATGGAAGCGTCATCGAAGCCGGCGTCGACGGATTGCTCCTTCAGGTTGTGATCTGTGATGACAACCAGACCGATTGCCTCGCCGACGTGGCCGGTGATGATGGTCTGGTGAATGTCAATGACCTGCTGTTCGTCATCGCGGACTGGGGACAGTCCGGATCACCCGCCGACATCGATGGCAGTGGCCAGGTCGACGTCGGTGATCTGCTGCTGGTGATTGCCGATTGGGGCCCCTGCGAGTAATCCAACGTGCAGAACACGGCGTGCAGCCGGCCCCTTACTTGCTGCCTGCAATGAACCTGCTGTTCATTGCGACGGCTGGCGCTGGCACCAGAATGCCGTCGGTATTCTCAAGAGCTGCATGCTCCCACTGCGTTGGAATGAACGAGACCTGTATTCGTGATGTGGATGCGGAACGAAGCCATCGGTGAACCTCTTCCGATTCATCGAAGTCGAAACCACCGCTTCCGACCGCCGCATTGCTCGAGGTGACCGTGCCGGGAATTCTCCAATCGAGATCGAGCGTGCGTTCGCCTTCTTCATCAGAGAAGCGGACAACACCGTCAATCCAGTTCCAGCAACCGGATAGATTCTGAGTATCCCATTCGACGGACAACTCGATGCGTGCATGACCGTCATCAAAGGCATACCAGTCACGATCTACAACACGACCTTCAAGGCGCAAGCCGCCTGCGGGAGAAGAAACGATTGAGCCCCACTCGTCATCAATCGCTGCACCCGCTGATGATGGTGATGCGATCGGCCCAAGCAACAACGCCATGAGAATGACGAATCCGTTGACCGCCAGTGCACCCACCTGCAAACCACTGCGATCACGGCATGAAAACAAACCAAAGACGGCCACGGTGAAGCCAAGGAGGCTCAGTGGGAGAAAGGCAAGATGCAGGATCGGACTCAAACCAGCCACGACCGCCGACATGGCCAAGAGTAGGCTGGCAATAGCGAGCGAGTTGGTCGAGAAAATGGGCTGAGCGTGAGACGTTTGAATCGTGCGGTAGATTGGCATGGGGGTCCTTTCAACTGCCTGAAGATCGTCGTCCATACGGGCGACAGGCTTCACTAAGAGGATCTCCTTGGCCCCATTTCCATTTCGACAATTTCCAAAGACACCGTTTCTATGGCCATTCGGATTGGAAATCGTTCCATATTTCACACGTGGTACGATGAAGTTCGATGTTCTCCCCACTGCACGATGGTTCTTGCACGACACGCCCTCTGCTCCTCGCATTGCTGATGAGCCTCATAGCTGCTCTGTCATCATGTTCGAGCCAACACATCGATGGGTTCCATCAGGCTGAAAAAGGCATGTCAAAGGCTCAAATTCGCGAGCTCATTGGCGAGCCCAGCTCCATCTACTTCGATACAGATGATCAACAAATGGATGCTGGCGGGCATTGGCCGGAGCGGTGGCAATACGGCGATACCCTCAGCACACGAGCAACCGGAGCATTGTTTCCTGAAAATGCACCAGACCGTGTGTGGGTGATCTACTTTGATGACCAGGGCATCGTCACCGGGACTCGAATACCGCAGCCCGAGATGGATGAATGGCGGCCCGACGTCAAATGAGATGACCAAGAACACTGGAAGGCAATAACGAAATGACCTCTACTAGCGAAACAAAATACACGGTGCAAATCGATGACGGCAGCACATTCGGCCCCGCCTCGGTTGATGAACTCAAAGCATGGGCACAGGAAGGTCGAGTAAGCGACACGACCATGCTCATTCCCGATGATGGAAGTTCACCAGTGAGCGCACACGCATTTCAGCCACTGCAGGGGCTTCTCGGATCCGAAGACAAAGTGATATCGACGATCATCCCATGGCGCAACAAATGTGCGCTCATCGGGTACTACCTTGGAATCCTAGGGCTGCTCCCTCTGGTAGGCGTTCCACTTGGTCTGACCGCCATCGTGCTCGGCATACTGGGCATCATCCACTGGAAGAAAAACCATCGATCACACGGTCTCGTCCACTCGATCATCGCCATTGCCTGTGGACTGCTTGGCATATTGATTACAGGCGTGCTGCTCCTGCTTCCAATTCTGCTGAGGACCGCCGCAACAGCAGGGCCGGGTCTTCTGCCCTGATGGCTCGCGATTAGTCTGCCGCCGCAACCGCCTCCATGACAAAGACCTTGCCTTTGCCAGTGAATGTGTTTCGGAAGACGCAAACCACCAGACGTCCATCAGCCAACTCGCCGAACGAACTGATGAAGTAGCCACCCTTCTGGAAGACTTCACGCTCATCGGTCACGTTCGTGCCGTCATGACGCAGTCCCCAGATGCGACCGGATCCGTAATCTGCATAGAAGTAGATGCCCTCCATCGCAGGCTGCACATCCCCCCGGTGCACATACCCACCGGTCACTGAAATTCCCTTGTCTCGAGGGTAGACGGTGACTGGATCGATGTAGTTGGCATCGGGATCAACCTCACCACGGTATCCCTCGAAGGCGACAAAGCCCTCGCGAGGCTTCCACCCATAGTTGCCACCCTTGGTGATGATGTCGATCTCCTCCCAGGCATTCTGTCCAACATCGCCGCCCCAGAGCTGACCGGTCTCACGATCGAAACTCATGCGCCAGACATTGCGAAGACCATAGGCCCAGATCTCACCTCTGACGCCTTCGACGCCGACGAATGGATTGTCCGCTGGAATGGCGTACTCCAGACCCTCATCCTTGCGATCGACGTCGATGCGCACGACCGTCCCCAGCAGATTCGAACGATCCTGTCCCGCTCCATACGGATCATTCGCAGCGCCGCCGTCTCCGTAGCTGACATACAACATGCCATCAGGACCAAAGAGCACGGTGGACCCGTTGTGATTTCCCCAGGGCTGCTCGACCTCAAGCAGGACTCGCTCGCTTGATGGATCAATCGCCGTGCGATCCTCGTTCATCCTGAACTCAGATACGACACCTCTGCGTGGCTTGTTTGCAGAGTAGTAGACCACGAGCCGTCCATTGTCGGCATGCTTGGGATGGAAGGCGAGGGAGAGCAAGCCCTCTTCATTGTGCTTGTCATGCACGGCATCCTTGATATCCAGAACAACGCGTGGCTTGGATGCCTCCTGCGTATTCTTCATCGCAATGATGCGACCCGCCTGCTCGACGACATAGACCGTTTCGGCATCACCGGGAGCGACGACGGCCTGAACCGGACGCCGAAACGTGTGGTTCCCTAGATACGGGTTCAGCGCAACATCAGGTATCGCTTGTACTGTTGGCTTGGGTGCCTCTGGCTCCTGCAGCGCACTGGTCGAAACTGCGCAGAGAAGGACCGGGAGAAGAATGACGATGCAGCGAAAATAGGTGTTCATGGTGCACTCCTTGTACCAGCAAGCCCTCATTTCCGCACTGTCAGCGGCATAGCGGATTCAATTTCAAGCCAAATCATTGACACCCCATCTCGGAAGAGACAGGATGGAACCGGTATCAGTCGGAGACAACATATGAAATCATGGATTGCATCCGCTCTTGCCTGCCTGCTCGCATTGACGACTGCGGCGCACGCAAACAACACAGTCTCATTCGGGAACATCGAGTTTGATGGAACCATCGGCACCGTTGAAGTGCTCTGGACCACCGATGATGTGATCCTTGCTGGTATCCAATTCGAACTTGCC
This sequence comes from Phycisphaerales bacterium, assembly GCA_029243925.1. GTDB lineage: Bacteria > Planctomycetota > Phycisphaerae > Phycisphaerales > SM1A02 > SP202. The sequence continues at coordinate 13,652 of JAQWRC010000279.1, read as the reverse complement.
GGCGCGAGCATCACCGAGGTCGGTGGCGGATTGATTGCAACATACGACTGGTCAGTTGCCTACACCGAGGAGATGGTGCTGGGCTATGCATTTGGCATCGGCACCTACATCCCACCACAACCGGAGCCGACCGTCCTGCTCGAAATCGAATTTGAAGCCGTTGACGGCGCAGAGCTTTCCTTCCAGAACGTAATCTTCGCAGACAATCTTGCTGAGCAAGTTGAACTCGATGCGACCGACACGATCATCATTGATGCCTGTCAAGGTGATCTGGACGGGGATGGAACGACGAACGTCAATGATTTGCTGGCCGTGATCGCGGCATGGAATACGGAAGATCCCAATGGTGATGCAGATGGCAGCGGCTACGTCGACGTCGCAGATCTGCTGGTGGTGATCTCCGGCTGGGGCCCCTGTTGACTCACTTCAACTATTCATTTTCAGCCATGGTGCTTGGTGCAGTGCTGCTTGCCACATCGCCATCGTCAGGACAATGCGATCTGGAACTGCCCGTTCCCGGCGACGTCGGAGCCGGTGGCTATTTCGGCACCGGTGTCGCGATGGACGGCGACCTGCTCGTTGTCGGCGCTCCCCTTGATACGGGAAACGACTGGGCATCCGGCGTGGTCTATGTCTATCAGCGCATCAAGGGCGACTGGATCAACGAGGCACGACTGTACGCCAGCGATGGTGAAGTCGGAGACATGCTTGGCGTCTCCGTCGATATCAGCGATGGCCGGATCGTCGCCGGAGCCTGGTTCGATGACGACCATGGAAGCAACTCGGGCGCAGCATACGTGTTCACTCGTGACAGCAATGGCACGTGGAGCGAACAGGCGAAACTGACGAAACCGAATCCGGGTGCAGAGGACGCCTTTGGCAGGACTGTTGCAATCAGTGGAGATCGCATCGTCGCCGGCGCGCCCCTCGACGATGATGCCGGGTCATCATCGGGAACGGTCACCACATTTCTTCATGACGGCGCATCGTGGACTGCAGAGACCACACTGACTTCACCGATCGGCGGCAGTGGCGACGAGTTCGGCCTCGGACTCGATCTCCGGGGCGAACACCTGCTGGTTGGTTCACCCTGGTCTGCCAGCGGCACCGGACATGCGGACCTCTTCGTCGTCGACGCCGACGGAGCATGGGCGCACGAACACACCTTCATGCACCCCGAGCCTGAGTCTGATGAATACTTCGGATTTGAGCCAGTGGTGCAACCACTGGGAGAAGGTGTAGTCTCCGGGCATGTGGCGTTGGGCGCCTACCTCGATGATGACGGCACTCCAACAGGCCGCGTCTTCATCTATGACCAGGCCAATGACGGTTCATGGGCACTGCAGCAGACGGTTGCGCCTGATGCGTCCATGCCCGCCAGCGAACGCTTTGGCGTGTCCATCGATCTGGAAGGATCGGTCATGGCCATCGGGGCCGATCAGGCCGGCGGCGTCGGCGCCGTGCACCTCTACGACCTGCACGACGGCGAGTGGGAACTGCGAAGTGTGCTGCAGCCCGATGACCTCACTCCCGAAGCCGAGTTCGGCTGGTTCGTAGACCTCGATGAAGACCATCTGGCCGTCGGCGCCTACGGAGCTGATCTCGACGGGGCTCAGCGTGGCGCAGTCTGGGTGTACGAAGGTATGCAGACCAACTGCAACTGCCCGGGCGATACCGATGACAGCGGCGCAGTCGACGTCAATGATCTCCTCACGGTCATCGGTGCGTGGAACACCGACGACCAGGATGCGGACGTCAACGATGACGGCATCGTCAATGTCAGCGATCTGCTTGAGATCATCGCCGGCTGGGGCAGTTGCGACTGAGCAGAGTTCACTCGGGCCGAAATGCCAACCGAGCGCGATCCACATCTGGATAGATCTGAAAGAGCGTGTCGAGTCTGGCGATGTGCAGCGCCTGCACGACGATGCCCTGCAGCCCCGCGAGTTTGATTTCGCCACCTCTGGTCTTCATCCGCTTGGAGAGTCCAAGCAGCACTCCCAGTCCATAGCTCGAAACATATTCGAGCCTGTCGCAATCGATGATGAGTTGGCCCAGTCCACCATCGATCAACTGCTCGACGTCAGATATGAATGCCGCAGCGTTGGCGGAGTTCAAGCCACCGTCAGCGGAGAGGATCATCACATCGCGATCGATTTCATGTGCAATCAATTCCATGCTGCCTTGCGCCTCTCCAGAGTCGATCTGATGCAACCCCGATGCTTTTTACTTGCATACGGGTTTCACCGTGATGATACTCGACGGTGGAGCGATTCCCTGTGAGATCACCTGCATCATGCTCATTGGCCGCATACGCACTGGCCCTCGTGCCCGTGTTGCCCGCGACAACGAATGCCGAGATCACACTCGAAGGACCATACCTGTGGAATATCGGATGGCCTGCCACCGGGCTGGCTCTTGTCGATGTGAATGGTGACGGTCACCTCGACGCCGTCACTGCACAGCGCTCACCTCCTGCCATTACGATCCGTCACAATGATGGCAACGGTGGATTCACACCACCCTCCACATGGAAGGCTGGGATCACGCCACGATATGTCACCGCTGGTGATTTCGATGGTGATGGTGACATCGATCTCGCGACCCCGGACTACGACGGCTTCACGGTATCCGTCATGTGGAACGATGGGATGAGCGGATTCAAACGATCCACATGGGCACCGCTCTACCGCCCCTGCTGCATGACCAGTGGTGATATGAACGGTGACGGACGGCACGAACTGGTCATCGCCCACTGGGACATCGATGCCAACGCCCCCAACGCAGAACCGGCTCACGTCACCATCTGTTCGTCTGACCCTCTTGGGGGATGGAGGGTGCTGCCGCCGATCCCAATCGGAGTCCAACCTCGCGGCATCCAGGTCGGCGATCTCGACGGTGACGGTGCGCTGGATGTGGTGACCGCGAATCTGTCATCGCACGATGTGAGCATCATTTTCAACGATGGAGATGGACGAGCCAGCCGCGTCGAAACACTTCCACTGCAGGCAAGTACTCAACCAAGGTATCTCGTCACGACGGATCTGGATGCGGATGGTGATCTCGATCTGGCTGTCGTGGCCCGTGCGTCGGATGAACTCTGGACATTCAGGAATGATGGAGCCGGTTCATTCGAAGTCTGGGAAGTGCACGCCTGCTGTGACAACCCACACTCGGTCGCCAGTGGTGATCTTGATGGTGATGAACTGCCCGAGGTCATCGTTGGCTGCCTGTCCTGGTCCATTGAGATCTATCCCAATGATGGCGATGGCACGATGGCCGAACCGTTGAACTTCTCCAGCCCGTGGGCACCGGCCCACCTCGAACTCGGTGATCTCGACGGTGATGGAGCACTGGACATTGGTATCGTCAATACCAGCGGGCAACCCAAGAGCATCCATTTGACGACCTTCCTCAATCGGTCTGCCGGTAGAGCAGCGCCAGAACCTCCTGAATCACGAGACAGGGTGGATCTGCCCGCACTGAGACGCTGGCTGGATGACATCCATCCAGACGAAACCTTTCTGAAACCCTGATCAGAACCGCCGTCGTCGGCTATCATGTTCCACTCGCCAAATCCGGCCGCTACACCACGTTGGACACCGTAATGACTTCAATCCCTTCCACGATGAACGAATCGCACGCCAATGCCGAAGGCATGCCTGATGTGCAGAGCGATACGGATTCCCGCGAAGTCGCCATCAACAAGGTTGGTGTTAAGGAGATTCGCCATCCAATCCGACTGGAGACGCAGGATGGTGGCAGCTGCGATACCGTCGCCGACATCAACATGTTCGTATCCCTTCCTCCCGAAAGGAAGGGAACCCACATGAGTCGCTTTCTGGAAGTCCTCAATTCATACCGGGACGGCATCCAGCCCCAGCGACTGATCGAACTCTGCCGCGAGTTGCGAGAGCGACTTGATGCCAATGTCTCCCATGTCGAAATGGAGTGCACCTATTTCATCACGAAATCGGCCCCCATCACCGGCAAGGAAGGGCTTATGGATTATCAGGTCGGGTTCACATGCGAAGCAGGACCGGACCATGAAGATCTCGTCATGAGTGTCGGTGCTTCGGCAACCAGTCTCTGCCCATGCTCGAAGGAAATCTCCGTATACGGAGCGCACAACCAACGATGCCTGATCACGGCAGACGTCCGGTTCAACGGCATGCTGTGGATTGAGGAACTTGCTGCGATCATCGAATCAGCGGCGAGTTGCCAGGTCTTTTCTGTCCTGAAGCGGCCCGACGAAAAGTGGGTCACGGAAGAAGCCTACGAGAACCCGAAGTTCGTCGAGGACATCGTCAGGGATCTCGCCATGATCCTCAATGAGGATGACCGGATCGACTGGTACCACATCAAAAGTGAAAACTTCGAGTCAATCCACTCGCACAACGCCTACGCCGAAATCACGCGTGATAAACGGCGCAATCCGACTAGCTAACTGACGTCTGGCTCGCACGCTTCGTGCGATCAGATCAATACACGTCGCCGTAGTTGTCGCCGTAGTTGTTGAAATAGCCGTGCTTGTACTTCATGGCGTACTCGTCGTACTTCAAATTCTGATTCGACGTGAACTTGTAGTGCTGCCAAGCCGTGTTAAGCATCTGCTGGTGGTGTTCCTCAAGCTGTTTTTGACGGGCCATTTCAGCCGTACGGGTTTCTTCCCGTCGCTTCGCATTTTCAGCGAGGTTTTCCTTGGTCCGTTCTTCAGCGGCTGTCTTCATCGCAGCTGCCTTCTGCTCTTTCTGGTCGCTGGCCCAAGCGTGGTATCCATCGAGCGAACCGCTCTGCGCATTGATGAAATCCGACATACGGGCAACGGTCGTCATTGAAGCCTGGTACTGCTCCCAGACGGTCTGCACCATGTGGGAATACGCCTGAACTTCACGGCCAAGGTCCGCTGAGTTTGTACCTTCGGCAGGACCCATGGCAGGCTCATGCTCAATGGCAACCTGCAGGGCATCGCTGAAACTCATGGCCTGAGGCATGTGCGCTGGCGGTGCGGTATACGCTTTCCACTGATCTTCACCCCCACTCGACTTGATGTATTCCGTCATCTGTTCAATTCGCTTATTCGACTTGGAGAGGTTATCTCCGACCGTTGAATTCATGGTCTGCAGTGCCCTGAGCTTCATTGACAGACTTGTTCCGGAACTGGCGGACAAGGACTGAGCAGAGGCTGCGGTTGCAAGAACCAGCGAGGCAATAAATGCGATACAAAGTGAACGTACAAGCATGACGGTAACTCCTCCAAATCGGGGCTGGGTGATCCAGCATGTAAGCACGTCAGTATAGCGTGGCGGAAACTACAGCGGATGACACCCCCCCGGACCTCTGTATACTTGCCAAAACCTCACCCAATACCAAGTATCGAGCACGTCATGAATGAGCAGATGAACACCATTGCCGCCTCCAAACGTGGCTTGAATGCACCCGCCTCCCCCATCCGGAGTCTGGCTGCACTCGCACGAAAATCAGTGGATCGTGGCGTCGACGTCCTGTTCCTGAATATCGGGCAACCAGATATCCCCACGCCGCGTGGCATGATTGACGCCTACCGAAACTACGACGAAACAGTACTGGCCTATGCCCCCAGCGATGGCTTCGTTGAATACCGCGAGGCCCTGGCAACGTACTACAACACACTTGCCGATGGCGCTGGAATCGATGCCGACAACATCGTCGTCACCGTTGGTGGCTCAGAAGCGCTCCTCTTTGCAATGGCAGCAGTTACCGATCCTGGTGACAGCGTACTGGTCTGCGAACCCTATTACACCAACTATGCCGGCTACGCGCATCTGCTTGGCATTGGCGTCGATGCCGTCACGACGACCCCGGACAACTCCTACCACATCGATCCTGCGGAGGTCGAAGCTGCGATCACTCCGACCACCAAGGCGATCGTCATCCCATCCCCGGGCAATCCCACTGGCGTCGTGCTGACAACGGATCAACTTGACGCCCTGGTTGATGTCTGCCGGCGACATGGACTGTTCTACATTGCGGATGAGGTCTACCGCGAGTTCGTCTACGACGAGCCGACGGGAACTCGAGCGCCATCAATCCTGAATTGCGATGGAAGCGAAGAGATCGCCATCGTCATCGATTCGGTCTCCAAGCGATACTCGGCCTGCGGAGCACGCGTCGGCTGCCTCGTCACCCGAAACAACGATATCCGCACCGCCGCCCTGCACTACGGCCAAGCTCGACTCTCTCCTGCGACCGTCGACCAGTATGCCGGCCTTGCAGCCTTGGATACACCCGCGACGTACTTCGAAGATGTCGTCAAGGAATACACCGCCCGACGCAATGTGCTCGTGCAAGGCCTGGCCGACATCGGCATCACCGTGGCCAGCCCCAAGGGCGCCTTCTATCTTGCCGTTGCGCTGCCGGTCGATGATGCCAATGCGTTCAGCGAATGGATGGTCTCGGAGTTCAGCTTGGAAAACCAGACGATCTGCGTGGCGCCACTCGAAGGGTTCTACAACACTCCGGGACTTGGTCGCAACGAAATCCGCATGGCGTATGTCCTCGATCAGGCGAAACTCAAGCGATGCACTGAAATACTTGGGGCAGCCCTCAAGGCATGGAACAACGGCCAGCCCACGTAAGCGCCGCCGAATGCCACGATGGGACATCCAAATACGCAGGGAGAGCCGCTTTCAGCGACACATGACGCCGGAAGCATGAATACCACTTGACCTGCGTTCCCTCCGGCGTACTGTAGAACTGGCGAGTTCTGCCCCGAAAGGACCTTGGCGTGCACCCCAACTTTGATTCAGGACATTCCTTCATCAACAGTGAAGATGCCGGCTCATTCCAGGTGGACTGGACACATCGCCTCTTGACGACGCGCGACGCGCTTGCTCCATCGAACACACTGCTCGCCGATCTGCTTCCTGACGACGACGGCCCGGTACGCATGATTGCGATCCTCGATCAGGGGCTCGTCACCGCACATCCTGAACTGCCGACTCAAGTCCAACTCTGGGCTGAAGCAAATCCGCGATCCGTCCGACTCGTGGGCGACGCGGTCATCGTGCCCGGCGGTGAACAGGCCAAGAATGATTTCGGCGTCTTCAACACGACCGCACAAGCCATCAACGAGCGTGGCATCTGCCGCAAGTCCTTCGTACTTGCTGCCGGCGGCGGCGCAGTACTTGATGCCGTCGGATATGCCGCAGCCAGCACCCACCGCGGCGTGCGAATGCTCCGAATGCCAACGACAACGCTTGCCCAGGCTGACGCCGGCATCGGAGTGAAGAATGGGATCAATGCCTACGGCAAGAAGAACTTTCTTGGCACCTTCAGTCCCCCGTGGGCTGTGGTCAATGACACCAATCTGCTGACGAGCCTCAGTGATCGAGACTGGAGATCAGGCCTAAGTGAATCGGTCAAGGTTGCACTCCTGAAGGATCCTGATTTCTTCGAAGAACTCCAACGACTCGCTACTCGAACACGCCAGCGTGATCTCGATGCAATGGAAATGATCGTCCGAAGAACGGCATGCCTGCATATGGATCATATTGTCCATGGTGGCGACCCCTTCGAACTGACCATTGCCCGCCCACTTGATTTCGGACACTGGTCTGCGCACAAACTCGAGCAGATGACGAATTTTGAAGTCGCCCATGGCGAAGCCGTGGCCATTGGACTTGCAATCGATCTGACGTACGCAGCCATGATGGGCCGCCTGGATGAATCCATTCTTCGCTCAGCACGACGCTGCCTGATCGATCTTGGATTCTCACTTGATCATCCTGCACTTGAGCACCATGACCTCCTGCTCGAGGGACTCCGGGAGTTTCGCGAGCACTTGGGTGGCCGCCTGACCATCACCCTGATTGAAGATCTGGGCCGGCCAGTGGATGTGCACGAGATCGATCTGGGCACCATGCGGCGGGCTATAGATGATGTCCGAACGGCCGCCATGAACGAATCAAGCCGGGCGGGGTAAGATCGGCATCTGCATGTCTGAATCTCGCCCCAACAACCCGATGTCTCGAACCAGTGTGATCGACGAGTACTTTCTCGATCATCGCGCAAAACTGCTCGATATCGCTGCGTTCCTTGATCGTGTGGATCGAGCCCCCGGAGATGCTGCTGAAGATTTCAGGATGCGCGCCTTTCGAAATGCGCTGGCCCTACTTGACGATGGGTCTTCAGAACGAGCTCGACGCGTGCTGGAATCCATGAGTGATCAAACAACCGAACTCATCGATGTTGCTCCAGGCAAGGGCGCCTGCGGCACACCGCCTCCAGAGGGTCCCGGTGCATGAGTTACATCGATCCGCACATCCATATGGTGTCACGAACAACCGACGACTATCGACGCATGGCCTTGTCCGGATGCGTTGCCATTACCGAACCGGCGTTCTGGGCCGGATACGATCGCAGCAGCCCGCAAGGCTTCTACGATTACTTTCAGCAATTGACACACACCGAACCGGCTCGCGCCGCACAGTACGGAATCAACCACCACTGCTGGCTCTGCATCAACCCGAAGGAAGCCGAGGACCCGGGATTTGCGCGTGAAGTCATGGCATTGATCCCGGAGTTTCTCGCATGCGATACCGTCCTTGGAATCGGCGAGATTGGCCTGAACAAGAACTCAAAGAATGAAATGGCCATCCTGGAAGAACACCTCGCCTTTGCCCAACAGCATGACCAACTCGTGCTCGTGCATACGCCACACCTCGAAGACAAACGCAAAGGCACGTTCCTGATCATGGACGCGATTGCGAACACCACACTCAACCCTGGCCGCGTGCTCATCGACCATGTCGAAGAACATACCGTGCGTGATGTGCTCGACCGCGGCTTCTGGGCAGGGATGACGCTCTACCCGGAGACGAAGTGCACACCACAACGGGCGGCCGACATCATCGAGATGCACGGAACGGAGCGGTTGTGGATGAACTCGGCCGGAGACTGGGGCGACAGTGATCCGCTCGCGGTCCCCAAAGCCATCGTCGAAATGCGCCGGCGCGGGCATTCCGCCGAAACCATCCGTCAAGCCACGCTTGAAAATCCCAAGACGTTCCTTGGCCAAAGCCCACGATTCAAACCCGGCGACGCCTGAGGAGGCGACCATGCGACTGGGCTACTGCACCAACGTCCATGCCGGCACATCGCTGTCCGAAGCGCTTGAGCAACTTGATCGCCATGCCGCAGCTGCGCGGGAACAACTGGGCCTCGATGTACTGCCAATTGGCTTGTGGCTCCCGGCCAGCGCGATGCATGAAGTCGATGCTGCGGCCCTCCACCACCGACTCGCTGCACTTGGCTTGCAGGCATTCACGATGAACGCCTTTCCGTTGGGCGACTTCCATGGCGACGTGGTCAAGGACAACGTGTACACGCCGGATTGGACGACCGCAGATCGCCTGCACTACACCATGGACACCGCAACCCTTCTGGCCGATCTTCTCGAGCCGGGAGACAGCGGAAGCGTATCCACGCTGCCACTTGGATGGCAGCCACACATGAATGATGATGCAATCAATGCTGCCTGCGATCAGCTCTTTCATGCAGTCCGCAATCTGGCTGCGCTGGAACAGCGTACGGGCCGCTGCATTCATCTCGACATCGAACCTGAACCGGGGTGCGCGCTTGGCACACTCTCCGAGCTTGCTCACTGCTTTGAAACGAAGATGCTTGGGCGAGGCGAGGATGAACTTGTCCGCCGGCACCTGCGGGCCTGCGTCGATCTCTGCCACGCCGCCGTGATGTTCGAAGCTCTGGAACCCGCGCTCGATCGCTTCGATGCCATCGGGCTGGGCATCGGCAAGGTGCAGGTGAGCAATGCGATCGAGATCGACTTCGATGCGATCGATCCGCCACATCGACCACGGGCACTCGGTGCACTCGCAGACTTCAATGAGCCACGCTGGATGCACCAGACGACGATCAGGCGAGAAGGATCCGTGCACCTCTTCAACGACCTGGACGAAGCGCTCCAGCAGGATGCGCAAGGATGCTGGCGAACACACTTCCATGTCCCCGTCCATGCTGAGCATCTCGGCATCGTTGGAACGACGCAGCATCGCCTTGAATTGGACATCGAACTGCTCGCTCAGCGTGAAGACGCCAACGACTGGGAAGTCGAAACCTACGCGTGGGATGCTCTGCCTGCCCAACAGCGTTCGGCCACGCTGTCGGAATCCATCGCGGATGAACTGCGTTGGACGCAGCAACGACTTGACGGCGGTGACGCATGAATCGCATCAACAATTGGTTCAAACTGCTTCGCATCTCGAACGCGCCTACCTGCTTGAGCAACGTGCTCGTTGGCTGCGCCATCGGTATGGCTTCCGTGCCGGACATCGAGATGACTGCCTTCATCGATCCCGTCGCCGTCCTATGGGTGATTGGAAGCGTGTTCGGATTCTACTTCGGTGGCATGGCGCTCAATGACGTGCTCGACGTACAACGAGATCAAGCATCAGGCGCACCACGGCCCATTGCACAGGGATACATCGGACGCACACCTGCCGCGTTCGCAGCCATTGCGCTGCTCACGGTGGGCGTTGTAGGCGCAGCGCTCTCCGGCGGAGCCAACGGATTGATCATCGGCTTGATGCTGCTGACGTGCATCGTGGCCTACGACCTTTGGCATCGCTCCACCTGGCCGGCCATGATGCTCATGGGGTGCTGCCGCAGTCTGGTCTACGTGCTTGCCGCCAGCTCGGTCACGGACCAACCGGACGCAACCATGCTGTTGGTATTCAGCCTTGGGCTCGGCCTGCATACTGCACTTGTCACAGGTATCGCACGTTCAGAACGAACCACCGCACGTCCCACAATCTGGTACGTGGTGCTGCTGCCGCTCGCACCCTGTGGAGCCCTTGCCCTGCTGCATGATCAGGGCGGGACGCTCGCCACCGCCATCTTCGGCATCATGCTTGCCCTATGGCTTGGGCGAATGACAGGCATGCTTCGCGATACCCCCCCACGCGTTGTTCCTGCAGTGCTGGCCGGACTGTCAGCCATCGCCTTGCTTGATGCCTTCTATCTTGCGATCCTCGGAGCGTGGATACTGTCGCTGTTGGCAGTTGCCTGCTTCGCGATCACAACCTTGTCACACCGATCCATTTCCGGAACCTGACGCATGACGACACCTACCGTGGTTCTGAACATCGTCGGTCTTGATGCAGGCCTGCTGCGCGACCATGCACCACGCCTTCGCGCGATTGGCGAACATGGATCATCGAGAACCATTGCGCCGGTCTTCCCCGCGTTGACCTGCAGCGCACAGTCTTCAATGGTGACTGGGCTGCAACCCTCGGAACATGGCGTCGTGGGCAATGGTTGGTATGACCGGGAATCCCATGAAGTCCGATTTTGGAAACAATCCAACCGTCTCGTTCACGGCGAGAAGGTGTGGGAAACAGCTCGGCGTCGCGACCCGGCTTGCACCTGCTGCACGATGTTCTGGTGGTACAACATGTACGCCTCCTCGGACTGGGCCGTCACTCCGCGGCCGATGTACCCTGCCGATGGACGAAAGCTTCCAGACATCTGGACGAATCCCGCTTCACTTCGAGATGCCTTGCAGAATGAACTGGGAACGTTCCCCTTGTTTCGATTCTGGGGACCAGCGGCGGATCTCAGCTCAACACAATGGATCGCCGACGCCAGTCGCATCGTGCAACACAAGCACGAACCAACACTGCATCTGATCTACCTGCCACATCTGGACTACGCACTGCAGCAACATGGGCCGGAATCACCAGAAGCAGCACAGGCCGTCCGGGAAATCGATGCGGTAGCGGGCAGTCTCGCCGAGGAATACATCGATCGCGGCTGCAGAGTGTTGATCGTCAGCGAATACGGCATCGGCCCCGTCGACGATGCCGCGGCGCCCAACCGCGCACTCCGCGAGGCTGGCCTGCTTGCCGTTCGCAATGAGTTGGACCGTGAACACCTCGACCCCGGAGCATCACGCGCCTTTGCGATTGCAGATCACCAGATCGCCCATGTCTACGTGCATGACCCAGCTGATCTGCCTGAAACAAAGCGGGTTCTGGAGTCACTTGATGGGGTCGATCGCATCCTCGACGGTGATGAACGTGCCGCAGCTGGAGTGGATCATGAACGAGCCGGAGATCTCGTGCTCGTCAGTGAGCCCCGACGCTGGTTTACGTGGGATTACTGGCTTGATCCCGCCAAGGCGCCGGATTACGCCCGCACGGTCGACATTCACCGGAAGCCTGGATACGACCCGCGGGAACTCTTCATCGATCCAGCACTCAGTGCGCCGAAGCTCAAGATCGCAACAACGCTGATGAAGAAGAAGATCGGACTCCGCACGCTGATGGATGTGATCCCACTGGACACAACACTTGTGCAGGGCTCACATGGGCGCACCGATCTCGGAGCAGATCGTCAACCGATCCTGCTCAGCAGCCAGATCATGGACTCGCTCCCGGCTCAGGTACGCTGCACCGATGTTCGGGACATCATGCTTGACCTTGTATTTGAGTAGCTCGGCAACGCTATTTCCAGAGCATCATCAAGACGGCCATGTCCTTGCGGTCAACGTCGCCGTCTCCATCAAGATCACCCTTCACGCTGGAATCGCAATACGTGATGGTGTCCTCGCAGACTGAACCTTGACCAACGAACGAGCCGCCCGCATCAACGCACGCGACTTGCTCAGCGATGATGCACCCTTCGCCAAGGCAGCATGCGCCTCGCTGGAGAATCGATGTCGGGATAATGCCCTTGCGACCAGCAACGTCATCGGAAGGCGTCGTAAACAGGCATTCGGCCAGCACCGCATCACTGCGATACCCGCTGTAAATGGCCCCACCCCGAAATGAGGCTGCATTTCGAGAGAATGTGCATCGAGAAAGACTGCCGTGGCTTTCGTAATCGTAGATTGCTCCGCCGTTGTACAACGACAGATTCTTCTCGAAGTCACAGCTGATGAACTTCGGCGCACAGCGGTTTGAATTGAAGACCGCACCGCCACTGAAACGGGCAAGGTTGTGGTCGAAGCGACAGTTCTCGAATCGAGGATTGCTCAGCAGACTGAAGACTGCGCCGCCTTTTTCCGATTCATTCTTGGTGAATCGGCAATCCTGAAAGCTGGGATGCGCCTCACGGGCACTGTAGACGGCGCCACCTTGCAATACGGTCTGATTGGCTTCGAAGATGCAGTCGTTCACGAATGGGCTGCTGCCGACGATGTACATCGCCCCGCCGATCGTCTTGCCGGGACCATGAATCGAGGAATCACCCGTTCCCCCCCGCAGGGTGAACCCCTCGATTCTGGTCGACCGACGCTCTCCTTCAACGCAATAGACGATGCTGCCTGGCAAGCCACCGCCATCAAGCACCGTCTGGTCCGGACCATCGGCGCTTCGCAGCACGATGTCCTTTCCCTTCAAGTTGATCGTTTCATTCCAAGTACCCGCAGCAACAACCACCATGTCGCCGTCGCTTGCTCGATCAATCGCACTCTGGATCGTCGATTCATCAGCAGGCACGTGCAGAATCTCTGCAACGCCTGTAGACGCCATCGCCAGCATGGAAAGCATGGCCAGAGCAATGGCATCTTGGAATCGTGGGGTTTGGAACGTCAAACTGGAACCTCTGATCTGGAAGCTGATACACCCAAGGGTGCCACCGTTCCAAAGCCC
>JAQWRC010000254.1 GCA_029243925.1 Phycisphaerales bacterium | reverse complement strand
TGCACCATTGTGATCTGGGCGGAGTTCAAATGCAGGTTGCTGCACCTGGTCGAACCCGCAGAGTGGGCCTTTGGCCATCCATGCTTCAAGCTCCCATGGCGCGCTGACATGAAGGGTGTTTGGCTTGCGGCCTGTGAACGGGCCAGTTGAAACCATGTAGACATCGTCATCCATTTGGATGAATCCGTTCAGCTGCTTGTTCGTGGCGGCCAGATACACGTTGCTGGAGTCATCGCCTGCAATCTGACCTCGATAGAGATGGACCAGCTCGCCAGCTTGGTAGAAGCGCTGTCCGAACTCACTTTCAATGATGATGACGCCGTCGTCAGACATGACATCGATTGGCTGCAGATCCAGATCGACCTTCTTTCCGTCTGGCATGGTGATGGTGTCGAGCGACGTGGAGCGGTGAACGGCATCGACATCCAGAAGTTCCTGCCAGCTTTGTGTTGCTGGGGCGTGGATCTGTCGTTGGGCGTGGGCTTCTGTGGACTGGAGCAGAAGCAGTGCCGCAGCGGCTGCCAAGGTGCTGAATGACTGCAATGAAAGGGTGTTCACAATGGGCTCCAGTTTGTTTCGTTCGTAGAATATGTGCCGATGTCGCTGCTCATCTGAGCGACTCTTCAGTGTATCTCAGCCATGTTCTGCTGCAATGGAAATTGCCCTTTCCGGGCATTCTTCCGGGGTTCGCCTTGGCACCAAAGCCCATTTTATAGGCAGGAGCCCCAATTCGCGATGACCAGCAGGAGGTCGTCGACCGTGTAGGGATTGCCCCAGCCCCCGATGACCAGCAGTAGGTCGTTGACGTTGACAGTGTCGTCGTCATCCATATCGCCTGGGCAGGGGGCTTGGTTGGTTTCATCAAGAACGAAATGAAACTCGGCCGTCATGTTTCCAGCGGCGTCCACGTCCAGCACGGTCACTTCAAGATCGGGGTGGTAGAAGAAGTCAGTTTCATTTTCAGGCAGGTCGGGGAAGTAGAGTTGTGTGGTCAGGATGATGCCACTGGCGCCTTCGACTTTGACATGTATATGAGCAGTACGTCCGGGATAGAGTCCGGGCACGACTGTCTCAAGATGCCACATGGCGTTTTCGTCGGAGTAGAAGTGTCCCCGGTAGTTCCAGCCACCCTTGTCATACTCGCCGTCGCTGTCGGCCTGCCAGATGTCGATCCAGGCGTCTGCGATGGGCTGGCAGTCCCGGTTGACGACGCTGCCATGGAGATCAAGCAATGGCCCGTCACCGTCGATGCGAAGGTTGCTCCGCTCGGGTGATCCTTCGAGCCAGTACGGGCCTTCCACATCGGGTCGTGTCGGTTCGCAGGTTTCGCCAAGGGATGTGACGGAACCGTCGGCGTGCAGTGTCGTGAGCATGAATGCACATGCCGTAACAGCCAATGGAGTGATCACATTTCGTGTACGCATATCTCTCGTCTCCATCCCGATCAAACATGAATCGGGTTACTCATGGTTCGCTGAGCGAACGTGACGTGAATAGTGTGGTGAATTTAGTTACAGGATCCCCAATTGGCGATGACCAGCAGGAGGTCGTCGACCGTGTAGGGATTGCCCCAGCCCCCGATGACCAGCAGCAGGTCGTTGACGTTGACCAGTTCGTCGCCGTTCAGGTCACCATCGCAGCTCAGGCATTCGGCATCATCACTGTTGCCACCGCCATCGAAGTAGATGCCAAAGAGGTTGTCCGGGCTGTTGCCGCAGAGTGTTGTCGTGGCAAGCTCGGCCAGATCACTGTTTTCAAAGCCGGCGCCGCCGCCTCCGAGTCCGGCGTTGTTGGCTTCGATGTGGCAGTTGCGTACGGTGGGCGTGCTGCTGCGCGAGTGGAAGCCGCCGCCATACTGGTCGGTACTGTTGTCGATGAATGTGCAGTTGGTGACGATGGCGTTGGCCGGGACGTAGGGATCAGCGTTGCCCATGCAGGCCATGCCGCCGCCGTTTCGTCCGGCGTGGTTGTCCACGAAGGTGCAGTCGGTGACGGTGGGGTGTGCGTCGTAGGCATTGGCCATGCCGGCCCCGTCGCCAGTGACGGAGTTGCCTTCGAAATGGCAGTTGGTGAGTATCGGATAGCAGGGTCCACCACCGTTGCCGCTTCCGTAGGTGCACATGCCTGCGCCACTGCCGATAGGGTTTCCTGTCTGCAGGTTGTCTATGAACGAGCAGCCGACGACGGTCGGACTGCTGCGAGATCGATTGAACATGCCGCCGCCGACGTTGAAGACCGTATTGTCGGTGAACATGCAGTTGGTGAACTTCGGCTCACAGTCAACGGTATTCGTGATGCCACCGCCCCAGGACGCATCGTTGCCTTCAAAGGTGCACTCGGTGAAGTTCGGGCTCGAGTAATTCAGGTTGTAGGATCCGCCGCCATGGCCTTCGGCGATGTTGTTGCTGAAGGTGCACTGCTCGACGTCCGGGCTGGACATGAAGTTGAACATGCCTGCGCCACCCCAGCAGATGTTGTTGGTCAGTCGACATGCATGGATGACGGGCGATGAGCCCATCAGGAAGATGCCGCCACCGCACGGGAGGTCGCCGAAGATCGGATCGGGAAAAATGGTGCCGCTTCCATTGGTGATGTGGACATTTTCCAGGACGCTGGCGACTCCTTCGCCCTGGGCAAAGGTCACGACCGAGCCGGTTGATCCATATCCATCGATGGTTGTGACATCGGCGCCACTTCCGGAGACGGTGATCGCCTTGCCATCGAAGTTGATCTGTTCGTAGTAGACCCCGGGATAGATGAAGACCACATCACCGGTGCTTGCATCGTCGATTGCATTCTGGATGGACGTATAGGCGCATCCGCTTGCGCAGACTTCCAAGGTGGCGCCGAAGCTGGAGCTGCTCACAGCAAGTGTGGCGGCGATGATGAATTGGCGCATGGTGTTCTCCCTCTTTCGTGGTTGCTCCATTGGAACGCTGCCACGTCATGGATGCAAGAAAAACCTGCATGAGTGGCGTAAAGGCGTGGTTTGGACACTCTCAGGCGGTTGTGCGGCGAGCCAGTCCGTGCACCCAGACCTGGCTGGAGCCGTCGTCATAGTGCTCGGTGGATGACCAGATCCGCAACGGCGTGAGTTCAGGACACGCGTCGAGCAGTGTCTGCATTGAAGCTTCATCGACGAACGTGAAGTGCCGACCTTCGATGCATTGCTCGTCATTGCCGTGCTTCATCGACATGTACAGCGTTCCATCGGGTTTCAGTCCTCGGGCGAGGCGTGTGATGGTCTGCGGCAATGTGGAGCGGGCGATGTGCAGCAAGGTGGCGCAGGCCCAGATGCCGTCGAACTCGGCGTCGTATGCGATGTCCTCGAATCGGAGGTGGGCGACGGGCAGCCCGGTGTGCTCGGTGGCTCGTGTGGCCATTTCGATGGATCCGTCAAAGGCGGTGACCTGATAGCCCATGTCGAGAAAGCGACGTGCATCTCGACCGGAGCCGCAGCCGGCATCGAGGATGTGGGCACTGGGGGTGAGGTGTTTGAGGAACGCATCGTATTCCGCGGCCAGATCGTCGTTGATCGTCCGGGCGGTGAATGCATCGGCATTGCGGTCGTAGTAGTCGAGCGTCGTGTCAATTGGCTTCGAAGGAAGTGCCATGGGTCGTGGTCCTTGATGTTGAGGGCTCAATGATAGGATGTGATCGATGGCTCAGGAGAAATCGATACAACCAGGCATCCGGGGGTGGATCCAGTCCGTCCGTCCTGCGCCGGTATGGTTTATTGTGTTGGCGATCGTCGTGTACATGGCGATGGCGTATCTGGTGAACATTGTTGCGACGCCTTCGCAACTTCTGCCATCGCTTCCGGCTGCGACCGGGTACGTGGTCTCGAAGACGTTTCTGAACGCCATCCCGTTCATCATCGTCGTGGGTTCGTTGCTAGTGCTGGTCGGTCGACTTCGTTGGAATGATCTTGGGTTCAGCTTCCAGAAGTTGCTCTCCGCTCTTGCGTGGGTCTGCGGCACATGGATCGTTGCCCAGTTGTTCTTTCTGCTGGTCCATCTTGGCGAGGTTTCGCTTGATCCTGACTGGCAGCGCATGGGCATTCGAAATATCAGCAATCTTGTGACTGGGCAGCTGCTAGGGAATTCCTTGATTGAGGAAGTGTTTTGGCGTGCGTTCATGATTTCTCAGCTGGTGTTGGTGCTGGTGCACGGGATGAAGTGGTCGTTCAGCAAGGCGATCGGTTGGGCGATCATTGTGGTTGCAATCCTGTTCGCGTTGTCGCACCTGCCACATGACATTGCGAATGATCGGTCGGTGCAGCAGGTCATTGGAATGCAAGTCGCCAGACTTGCCGGTGGGCTTGCGTTTGCGGGGATCTTCCTGTTGTCCAGGAACATCTTCGTGGCCATCGGACTTCACGGTCTCGTGGACGTTCCGCTTTCATTATTCGAGGTCAATGCAGAGCAGATGTCGGCCTTCATGGCCTTGGCCCCATTCCTCGTACTGGCCACCCTCGCGATTCGCCGCCGTCTTGCCACGTGATGAAACAGCCCCCGAAACGAATCAGGGGGGCTGGGTGGGTCACTCTATATATAGATGCGTTACGGGCAGGTGCCCCAAGCACCGATGACGATGAGCAGGTCATCAACCGTATATGGGTTCCCCCAGTCGCCGATGACCAGCAGGAGATCGTCTACGCCGACCTGCCCGTCCTCATTCATGTCGCCGAGACAGCTTTCAACGATACCGAGGGTGCCATTCTCGTTGATGTTCTGTGCGTAGAGCCCGTCGGCTCCGGCGCGATCATCGACCCAGCACGTGATCAGCATCTGGTCGCCGGGGCATGAGGTCATGTCGGTCTTGTCGCTTGCTGCGTTTGATGCGACCACGGGTGTGATGCCCCATGCCAGGCTGCCATCGTCGTGCACGGCGGCCGCCTGAACCTGTTCCGAGCCCAGTGTCGGGCTCTTGATCCATGAGCCGGTTGCAAGCGCGCCGACCTGCACGGCATGCAGATCAAGGAGGCTTGTTCCGCTGGAGACGGGGGCGAGCTGTATTCCAGTTGCGCCCCAGACTCGCGTGCCATCGCTGCTGATCCGATTGGCTTGAATACCCGAACTGCTCTGTGAACTGTTTTTTCGTACCCAGAAGACAGTCGCGTCACCGGAGGTGGGATCGATGCAGGCGTGCGGGTTCACGTGCACCATCGAGTTTTCGGTGGTGGTGGTCATGCCGTTGGTGCCCATGAGTCGGTTGCCATCGGCGTCGATCCATTGCAGTCGAGTCATCAGCGGCGATGTTTCATACCAGCAGAACACGCCACCACCATTGGTATCGGCGATGAACTCCGGATAGTTGCCGAACTGCAGTGAGCCGCTGGTGAAGACGTCGATGGGGTTCAGCCCCCAGATCCCGGCCATGCTGCTGCTGTACTTCTGGGCCTTCAGTCGCTTGGGTCCGCTGAACGCTTCGTAGTGGACGAACGATGCGATGAACGTGCCGTTGCCGGTTGATTTCAGATCGGATGGTATGAGGGTGCCGCCGATATTGATGGTCACTGGTGATCCGTATGCGGCGCCATCGAGTGCGATGCGTTGGATGACGCTTTGATCGTCTTCGGCCCAGGCCAGGGCGATGAATCCCGCGGGAAGGGCGGCGAGTTGTGCCTGACCGAGAAAGGCGCCGTTGGCACCGAACTCGTTGGTCCAGGCAATGGATCCGTCCAGGTTGACGCAGGCGATTTCGATCTTGGTGTCACCGGGCCATGCGACCACGGCACGGCCGAAGGTATCGGTGATCAGTTCAAAGTCCTGCACCCAGCTCAGTGATTGGTCGCCGACGAGAATAGGCTGGTCGAATTGCGTGATGCCGTCGGCATCGATGTGTTGCAGCAGAACGTCGTAGCCGCTGGACGCGTCGTACCAGGTGACCCAGCAGCCGCCGTTTCCATCCGGAGCAGAGTGCGTCACGGCTGGTGAAGATCCGCCACCGGGAACAAGCATGTTCGCCGACGGATCATCCGACCACTGCGCGGTGGTGGTACCGGCTATGCAGAGAACGCATGTGGCTGTGATGAGATGGCGCATGACGTACTCCCCTGAGTCAGTCTTCCATTGGACTTGGTGCGTGGTATTCAAGCAAGGAGGAAACACGAAATTGCCTGAGGGTGTCCCTGTGAACGTTTCAGGGGTGCTGTCGTGTGAGGATGCCGGTCACTCCGCCGCGATGCCTTGCCAGATCACGATTGGTACGTAGCCGTGTTCCATGCCCTTGGGTGGCGTGACGAAGAGGGCGGGGTCGAAACTCGCAAGCGTGCCGTCGCTGCCAGGCAGGTAGGTGTCGTCGATCGACCAGGCGGTGTGCATCTTGACGATCAGCGATTGCAGGTCGTCGCGTGTCTCCTGCGACCAGTCGAACTGTTGGAACACAGGCTGGTCGATGAAGCGGTACCAGCA
>JAQWRC010000217.1 GCA_029243925.1 Phycisphaerales bacterium | reverse complement strand
AGGCCTACGAGGAGGCCGACAATACGAACCGCTCCGACATTCACTGGGATCTCGTGCTGATTCAGCGCGAGGACTACGGTGGAGGCACGATTGTCTTCGACGACGAGGTCATTCGAGAGAACGGCATTTTCGTCGTCGATGATCTGCTTGGACTCAACCCAGACGCACTCAAGGGTTGAAGCGGGGCCGCAGGCGAAGTGCGGCAGGCAGCACCAGCATGCATGCCAGCCAGGTGATCCCCAGGCCGGTCACCATCACGATGCTCAGCGATCGGATGCCTTGGTGTTCAGCAATCAACAGTGACCCGAACCCGATGATCGTGGTGCACATCGTGAGCGTGATCGCCTGACCCGTGCCGCCGATCAGCCCGGCCGGTATGCCGTCGGGTTGTTTTCGCCATCGATGGACGACGTGCACGCCCGCGTCGACTCCGATGCCGAAGATCAATGGCAGCACCATCAGGTTTGCGAAGTTGACCTGCATCCCGACGAGCCCCATCACGCCGAAGACGCCGATGAATCCGATGAACACCGGCGTGATTGCCAGCGCCGCATCGATGATTGAACGGAAGTCAAGCAGCAGAATCACAGTGACGGCGATCAACGCGTACAGCGCAGCCATCTGGTAGGCGGCGGTGATCAGCCGGGAAGATTCGAGGATCTGCACCGGTGGACCGAGCACGTCAGGGGCCACGGTCCGGATCGATTCGACGAATGTCGCCAGTCGTGTCGGTTCAAGGATCGAATTTTCATCCGGAAGCGGTTCGACGCGAAGCAGCCATTGCCCGTCGGCGCCGATCCATGATTCCTGGAGGACCGGGGGAAGTGCATCAGGGCCGGGCATGCCGGGGGCCATGGCGCGTTCCACGGTCGTTTGCAACTGAACGGCACCCGTCTCCCACGCGTGCGTCATCGCCTCCATGCGGTCGGTGCGGATCGAATCATCTACGCTCTTCCATGATGCAATCGATTGCGTGATGTCATTGGCCAGCGCTGCTGCCTGTGGTTCGTTCCCTCCGCGAGTGCGCAGTCCGGTGGCGATGAGCTCCAGTGTCGTTGTGAGGCGATCCTGTGGATCGGTGAGTTCGACCGGAGTGGGGGCCTGCTCCCGCACGTGCTTGAGGCGGAGTTCGCGTTGGGTGGCATCCGGTGGGAAGAGCATGCCCATGCCGCTGACGCCTCCGACGCCAGGCACGTTGCGAAGCGACTCGATCATGTTCGCTGCGTCTGTCGGTGTCGTCAGGACCAGGCCGCTCCAGATATTCGCACCAGCATCATGTTCGAGTTTGTGTTGCCACTGGACCGACTCGAGCCCTTTCGGCTGAAGATTCAGGATATTCGTGTCGTAGCTCACTCGGCTCATCGGAACGAGCAGCGCGGCCATGGCCAGTGCGGTGATGCACAGCGCCAGTACCGGGCGACGGTTCGGCCAGCCCACGACGCGCAGCAACGAGTCGTCGTTCCAGACACGGACCCGCTCGATGCGTTGTCGCCAACGGCCCCCGATCGCCAACGCGGCGGGGAAGACGCACAGCATCGCGATCAGCAGCAGCATGACGCCGCCGCCGGCGATCACGCCCATTTCGGCCACGCCCTTGAAATCAGTCAGTGCCGTGGCGGCGAACGCGAGTGCGGTCGTGGTGGCTCCGGTGATCAGGCCCGGGCCAACATCGCGGAAGCATCGGGCCATGGCATCAGGCAGGCTGTCGTATTCGGTGTGTATGACACGTAGCCGTGCAAGCAGATGAAGTACGAAGTCGATGCCGAGCCCGATGAGTATGGCCGAGAAAACGACCGACAGCAATTGCAGGTGACCGACGGAAAGCACGACCCATCCAAAGCTCCAGGCCATGCCCACCAGCAGTGAGCCGGCGGCAAGCAGGGGCAGTGTGAGGCGCTTGAAGACCAGAAGCATCATGAGTGTCACGAGCAGGAACGCGATGATCGATGCTGCCGTTGAATCTTCGATGGCCTGCGTGGTTTCATCGGCTTCCAGCGCCGGCAGTCCAGTTGCGCCCCAGACCGTCTCGGGCGCAGTGTTCTGGACGACCTCCGCGGTGATGCGTCGGACGAGCGCAAGGTCTTCGCCCACAGCCTCGATGCCGCCGACAGTGGTGCGATCCATGTGCACCAGCACGGTCCGGATCGATCCGGAGCCGGTTGCAAGTGATTGCCATGTGTCCTTGATTGGCGCGACGAGGTCGAACCGGGTCGCCTGACCCTGGAGTCCATTGAGCATTGGGCGGATGAAGGTGTCGAGCCCTTCGAGCACGGAGGTCTGATGCTCGAATCCGGTCAGGGTTGCAGCGAAGTTGGTGAGTGCTTCGGCTGGCCCGGGTTGCACGGCGACATCGCGTGCGTGTTTGAACCAGTTCAGTGCCTGCTCGAACTCATCCTCGCCTGCGACCTTCCACATGCGGGGGCCCGCGTCGGTGGCGAAGAATCCGGCATCGGCCGACGCGACCCGTTCCTCGGACTCAAGCCGTTCAGCGACCCGCCGAGCGAGATCGTCCACCCGGAAGTCATGCGGGTCGCCTTCGAAGCAGAGGACCAGGTCATCCCATCGGGAAAAATCATGGCGATAGTCGGCGTACCGCCTGCTCCAGTCGAGTTCGCCTGAGACGAGATCACTGCGATCCGAATGCAACTCCAGTCGGGCAATGGCCAGGGCTGCCGATACGCCTGCGACTCCAAGGCACAGCAGGATGGTGAGCCGGGGGCGGCGGAGGACTCCGCGGGCCCAGGATTCCAGAAGACGTGATCGCAATGACTGCGGCATGGGCGGCAATCCTAACTTCCTCCCGTGGAATCGGTTCCCGGACGTTCCTGCCGCCCCCAGACCGCACAGGCTGAACTTTGACC
>JAQWRC010000197.1 GCA_029243925.1 Phycisphaerales bacterium | reverse complement strand
CCTGACATTCAGTTGGACCTGAGCATCTTCACATCGCAGGTGATACCTGGGGTCGATAGCGAGCCCCTCCAGTCCACCAAGCGTATCGAATTGGAGAATACGCCCTGGGAGTTGCTGGACTTCAATATCTACGCCAGCCGCCACGGCGCCACGGCCTTCACCGAGGGTCATTCGATATGGCTCTCCCGATTCGCCACGATCGATGGGCGTGTCAGGATCATCCGAGTCGGCCAACCACCACCCATCACCGGCATCAGCCAGGACAAGGACGACTGGATTCTGTGGATTGGCGATGGTCTGGACTTGCGCGAACTCAATATCGGATCGGAGCATGCGGGCTGCGGCATCAGCTTTGGCAGTGGCATTGGAGCCTGCAGAGGGGATGATGAGCATTCCAGCAAATGCAAGAATGAGCAGCACCAGGATCAACTCAGGGAGTGAAAAAGCACGTCGGTTCATTCTGAGGCCTCCGCAAGCATTCGAGCAGCCAGTTCCCATTCGTCTGGATCGACACCATGGGCAATAAGACGGACTTCAACGGCCAATGGTCGAGGTGTTGTGGTCTGCCGCCAGTTGGATACGCTCGTGCTCTGATCAAGTTCGCCTTGTGCATCGATTCTGCCGCCATTGCACGCGTCCAGAAGTCGAGTGATGAATCGCCGGGGAAGGGGCGCCAATCGCTTGGATCGCTGTCGTCCAAGGCGGCCATGCTCAGAAAGCAGGTCGCTTGCCTGCGGGATACCCAGCCCATTTCCAAGGCCATGGTCAAAGAGCACTGTGCTGTGGTTTCGCATGGTGATCGTGTTGGTGGCCAATCTTCCACGCACGGTCGCCTGATCCTTGAGCAGCAGGTCGATTCCGTCACCTTCAATGATTCCGGTAATGGTCGTCTCGCCCGAAAGAACCCATTGCTCGGCGTGGTCCGTTCCATCCTGACTTGTGATATGGATGCGATCGGGATCAGACCAATGGGAACCACTGCCGCCGATGTTCGCATCATCGAGTGTGGCTTGCCCGTGGATGGTGATGTCCAACTCGGCTCCTTGGGCCAGCACGATGGAACTGTCCTCCATGATGAGGTCGCCTTCGACGTGAAGATTCGTGTGGCCATCGACAATGACCGTGGCGCCGGGTTGAATCACCAGATCACCCGCCACATGCACGGTCCCACCATCGGCCCAATGAACACGTTGGTGGTTGTGGATGATCAGATCCTCATCGTTGTCGTTTGGGCGGTCCCGATGTCGCGTGCGTTTGGACGTGCGTGCATGTTCTATTCCATTGAGTGTAAGAGGCAAGTCCGTGTCAATCGTCGGAACGTTCAGGCTGGTGCGGTTGATGAAGTGGGCGCCCGAAGCATTTCGAGGTCGGTAGAGTGCGCCGTCAATGACGGCAGACTGCCCACGAAGCTGCACGCCGTGGGCCGCGTGTTCAGCAGTGGCGATGGCGACACGTCTTTTCATCGCACTGGCGGGTGCTTGATCCCAGCGTTGCACGACAGCATGATGTGAGAGTTCGATCGATCGAAGCGCAAACAAGGCAAAGTCGTCGACTTCACCTTGCAGATTTCCGTCATCGTTCTCAAGAAGACTGATGGATGCGGTCACGATCTGCGCAAGGCCGCCAATGCGCCCGGTCGCTGTCACCAGCAGATCAGTCGTATGCTCCGTCGGGGGAGCATTGGTCGCCTGATCAAGTATTTCGAGATCGATCGTGCCTGTTCCGAGTGGGTACTGGAACAGCAGCATGCCGTCGCCTCCTGGAACGTGCCAACTCGTTTCAGTCTGGGTGATGGAGGCCGCGATATCAATGCCGCTGCAGGCAAGTGCACGGGCCTCGGCAGCTGTGGCAATGTTGCGGCCGACAATGGAGGCATTGTCCTGACTCGCCAGCCACCCGAGTGTCAGGGTTGTTGCCGTGGCCATGGCAATGAGCACCAGCAGCAGGGCAATGCCACGTCTTGTGCCTCGGACCGATGGTCGAAATGTTCGTCGTGTACTCATTGCAGGGGTGGCCGGGGGATGCGGATGGCGTCACCAAGCTGAACTGCGACGGGATCCTGGTTGGTCTTCAGGTGAATCTCAACTTCCACAAGACGTGGGTGTTCGCCACTGGAAGACGGAGTGCTGAAGGATGCATGTGCAATTTCATCAACGAGCGGGGCAACGGCAAGAAGTCCTCTGGTATTGAATGATGCTCGGACTGAACTCCAGCTTGCGTTTGCTGGATATTCGGTGTCGGCGATGGCCTTGGCGGCTTCAGACCAGGCCTCGGGGAACGCTACGAATTCGACGATGAGCCTGTCTTGATGTTCATCATGACGTACCCATCGAATCTCACTTGCATGGACCGTATTGCTCTCACGCGCATCTTCGAGCCAGAGCACAAGTGCTGACTCATCTGCTTCGAGTACATGCCGTGCAGGTGCAACATAGGACGAGAGCCGAGCCTGAGCAGTGCTTGTACGGACAAGTACGCCACGTGCTTCGTACTGCAGACTGATGTCTCGTGACAGCACACTCATCATGGTTGCAATTCCTGTGCCGACCATTGCAGTGATGCACACGGCCAACAGTGTTTCGATCAGCGTGAATCCAACTCGATGTCGAGG
The DNA here is from genome assembly GCA_029243925.1 of Phycisphaerales bacterium. Taxonomy (GTDB): domain Bacteria; phylum Planctomycetota; class Phycisphaerae; order Phycisphaerales; family SM1A02; genus SP202. The sequence goes on along the minus strand of JAQWRC010000197.1, from coordinate 4,492 downwards.
TCGTCGATGATGTGTGGTCATACCTGGGGCTCCGGTATGAAACGAACCAGACGGGCGAGGATGCGTCCATCAGCACCGTAGCTTTCAATGGTGACGATTGAACCCATCAGAATGATCTGTACCTCGTCGAGTTGCTCGGAGCTGCTGCGAACGATGACACGTCGGCCAATGAGTTCGAACAGGCCAGGCAACGCTTCATCATTCGCGTTCATGGCCGTGCCAGGTGTTTCATCCCAGCCGTCCCATTGCCCAAGTTGGGAGTATGGGGTGGTCGTGACTTGGGCCATGAGCTGTTCAGCGGCCAGGCTTGCTGTAATCAGCCGCTTGGCTTCCATCGCATGTTGGTGGCCAGCTGAGAGGGCCCCCAGCACTGCTGTGACCACGGTCACGAGAAGCACGGCTGCAATCAGTGATTCCACCAGAGTCAGGCCGCGCCTGGAGATTCCTGAGCGTCTGCGGGCCTGTATGGAGCTGTGAAGGGGGTGTTGTGAGGCCATGGGTCTGTACGAACTCCGTGCACGCGGGGGATGGTGCGATGCCCCCATCCGGACGGGGGTTTCGACATGAAGATCGTCGAATTAATGGGCTGCTGCCATGACGGCGAGTGTGCCATTTTTGTGCCGATTGCACGGTTCAGCCCGCACAGATGGAACGATTCCACCGTTCAGAGGGGGGCATGTCCGATAGTGAGTGCAGGTTCGCGGCAACGAGGCCAATCGAGGACAATGCACGAATGCCCCTGCGGCTCTACTTGTACATGCTGTTGGAGATGATTCGGGTGATTGCGATCACGGCCGCTGTGCTCGTGACCGTGATTGCATTCGGAGCGGTCATCAAGCCCCTTGCCGGTGAATCAATCCTGACCGCCGGGCAGGCAGTCAAGTATGTCTTCTACGCCATGGTCCCGATGCTGCAGTATGCCTTGCCATTTGCGGCGGGATTCGGAAGCACGTTGTCAATGCACCGGATGGTCAACGACAACGAAATTCTTGCGATGGCTGTTTCCGGGATGCCGTACCGATCCATCCTTGCTCCGGTCATGGCGATGGGTGTGGTACTGACGATCATCTTGATCATCTTGACCCAGTCAGTGATCCCCAAATTTTATGGGCTCATGGCGAGAACATTGGCTGGCGACGTGACGCAGATGATTGCTCACTCTGTCGAGCGAGGCGTTCCATTCGAGTTCGAGGGCATGCAGATCTTCGCGGAGCAGGTCAAGATCGATGAAAGTCCGCCGGCGACCGGAGCTGATGAGCGAATCGTATTGCGCAAGATGATTGCGGCACAACTGGATTCGCAGGGCCGGGCGCTGACCGATGTCACTGCTGCTGCTGCTGTCATCGATATCTACCGCCGGCCAGAAGTCATCCTGCTCAAGTTGGTCATGGAGGATGCCGTCTCGTGGGATGGCACGACCAGTGAACTCAGAGGATTTCCAAGGCTTGAGCCGACGCATGCCATTCCCATCCCCAGCCCCGAACAAGGTGAGCCTGGAGCGATGACGCGCAGTGAGCTTCTGCATGTCCATGACAACCCGCAAGCCTACCCTCAGGTTGATCGTATTCGTATCACGATGGCTGATCTGCTTGAGGACCAATCGATATCCACCGCACTGAATGACATGGCTTCAGCCGAGGGCGCCATTGAGTTTGTTCAGCCAGGGCCAATGGGGCGTTCCTATTCAATTGAAGCAGACCGTGTCGTGCACGGAGTGTTTAGCAATCGTGATGGCAGCGCGGTCACCGTCATCGAGTCCACACATGGGGTCCCATCCCGTTCATTTCTCCCCACATCAACCAAACTGGTCAGTCAGGCGGCCGCGGGACTTCATGGCAAGCAGTTCAATCTTGAACTGCTGGATCTTCAGGTGAAGGATCTCCCCGGGGGCCAGCGGGCCAACCGGCGTGATCGGATCGTCGTTCCGGATCTTGAAGTGCCTCGGGCAGATTCGGCCGAGTTCAAATCACTTGGGTTGGATGAAGTCACCGCGTTGGCCGTGATGGAGCCAGTCTCCCGTGCCATGCAGAAGCAGCTGACTTATCTTGATTACAAAGTGAGTGGACTGCGGCGGCAAGTGACGAGTCGGCTCAATCGGCGATACGCCTTGTCGACAACGGCTTTGCTTCTGCTGCTCTTGGGCTCCATCCTCGCGATGCTGCTGCGGCACAGTCAACCACTGGTCGTGTACATGTGGGCTTTCCTCCCGGCACTTCTGGACCTCATTTTGATATCCAGCGGCAGCAGCATGATTCGTGCCGGCAGCATTTCATTTGGACTTGTGCTCATGTGGTCTGGCAATGGCTTGTTGCTTTTCTTCATCCTCATCTCCTACGCACGTTTGGCGAGGCACTGATCCATGCGCATCATCGATCGGTACATCATGAAGCGCATGGTGGTGAATTTCATCCTCCTGTTTTTGCTGCTCTACCTTTTTGCAACCACCATCGACATCATTCTCAATCTTGAGCAGTTCGACGATGTAGCCAGATCGAGACTGGGCGATGATGCAGGATTTCTCAAGCGGATGTTCGTGTCGTTGGGGCTTGCACTCAATTTCCATGGTCCACAGTTCTTTCAGTTCTATGCATACCTTCACGGACTGGTCGCGATTGGTGCCCTTGGCTTCACGCTTTCGCAAATGAGCCGCCACCGAGAGTTGGTCGCCATGATTGCAAGTGGTGTCAGTCTGCATCGGGCATCGTTCCCGGTCCTGTGGGTAGTTGCCGGGTTGGGGGTGCTGCAACTGGTGAATCAGGAGTTCATCATGCCGCGCATGGCGCCGCTCCTGCTTCGCACTCACGAGCAGATCGGCATGGCGAGTACATCATCATTTCCCATCGCCTTCACACTGGATTCATCAGGGGCGCTGCTGCAGTCTCCGGGCTTCGATCCAGTGACTGGCGTGCTGGAAGCTCCATCAATCATTGTTCGTGATGATCGTGGTCGAACGGTACAGCGACTTCGTGCCAGTGAGGGAGTGTGGGATCAGGATCAAGGGTGCTGGCTGCTTGCAGATGGCGTACGAGTCGATGTCGTTCATTCCGGCGAGCAGGGAACCGCAGCAATGCGGCCGCAGCCTGTGGATCGATTCACCACGGATCTATCACCGAATCTACTGACCATCCGCCGTTTCGGGCAGTTCACAGGCATGCTCAGTTCTTCGCAGATCGGTGACATGCTTGAATCCCCCGATGTACGAGAAGCCGACACCTTGCTGAGGAGCCGCTATTCCCGTTGGGCGACGGTGTTGGTCAATGTACTGATCGTCATGATCGCGTTGCCGTTCTTCATGCACCGCGAACCGGTCAAACTGATCATGAGAACATTTGCCTGCATCCTGCTGGTCGTGCCGCTCTATCTGATCGTGGGCACGTTCATGTTGATTCCGCTGCCCGGCATTTCACCTGCACTCGGTGCATTTCTTCCTGTGATCGTACTGCTGCCAATTGCGATGGCTCGGTTCGGCTGGATTCGAACCTGATTGCCTGTGCTGGATTAGCTGCCATTGTCCTGGGCGGATTCATCAATGTCCCAGGACTTCCGGAGCGTCGGATCAAGCACACGCAAATTTGGAAGGTTGCCCAGTCGCCCGGCGAGCGCGGCCATCTTGATCCGTTCCTGTGTCAATCGGGCCATGTTGGCGAGTTCCGCTCGGCTGGATTCAAGTGATGTGCCATCTGAGGCGACAATGGAATCCACGCGGGCGATGGCAAAGCGATCATCAAGCAACAGAATGTCAGTGACTTCATTCGGTGCAGCGTCCTCAAGTGCGGAGCGCAGTGCTGGTGGCCAGGCTGGGTCCTGGAGGCTGATTGGGTCAAGCAGACCACCGCGGTTTCGACTGCTATCGATGGAGCGAGTCGCAGCCAGTTCGGCAAAGGCCTCGCCGGCCTCGATCCGTGTATGAAGCTCTTCTGCTTCCTGCAGTGTTGGTACGACGATCAGGCGTACGACAACACGTGGTCCGTGTTGCATGTGGTGGAGTCGTTTCAGGAGCGGCTCACCGATAACGATGTCGTCCTGCACCAGTGCACGAAGGGCGGCATTGCGCCAGAGAAGAGCTTGATAGCGTACTGATCCCAGGCCTTCGTTGGCCCGCAGATCCGAGAGCAAGCGCCGCGCGGCATTCTCGTCATCCGAGAGTCTTTGCAGCAGGAGGTCTTCCTCATGCTCCAACGCCTGAGCTTCGATCAGGAGAGAGGCTTCATCCAGCGCATTCTTCAGTGCATGTTCAAGTTTGAGCTCGCGGAGGGTTTCTGCGCCAGCGTGCTCGAACAGGCGTTTCTGCATTATTTCGACGGTGATGGCTTCTCCCTCAAGCATGGCTACGGGGCGATCACGAGTCGATTCTCCATGTGCACCTTCAAATGCAGTACGGCTGGATTGGACATTGGCTGGATTGGATGCGATCTGCTCAACCTTATTGGGCTGGCTGGGAATGCCGCCCATGTGGGGCTGTGTACATGCAAATAGCGATGTGCTGACAGCC
>JAQWRC010000189.1 GCA_029243925.1 Phycisphaerales bacterium | reverse complement strand
GATGCTCCCGGCGAGTATGATTTGGGGAGTTGGGGCATTGATGGTGAGGACGACATGCGACGCATGATAGACGAGCAGGGGCAACGACTCCGAGCAGTACTGCTGGCCAGCCTCTTGTTGGGTGGATGCGGGGACGACGCTCAGCGCCCGGCTTCCTCGCCGACCATGGATGCCGCCTCGTTCGATATGTCGTTGGACGCGGCTGAGCGATACCTCGCCGGCGAGAATCCCAACCAGGCTGAGGCGATCGCAATGAAGTTGATCGAAGAAGCGCCCAGGCACTATGGGCCGCATGACCTCCTGGGGCGGATCGCGGTTCGGCGGGCACTTCAGTTGCGATCAGCGGGCCGAAGTGCGGAGGCGGTTGCGGTTTTTGCAGAGGCTTATGGCCACTATGCCGAGGCGGTGGCGTGTGCTCCGGAGTTGGCTGGTCTTCAGCAAAGTGCAGGCGAAATCGCCCATCACGCTTCCATGCCGGAGGTGGCCATCTCGCATTATCTGGCGGCATCAGAACTCGACCCTCGGAATCCAAAACCACCGCTGTACATCGCGCAGTTGATGGTGGCGGATGGAGATTCAGAGGGAGCGAGGAAATGGATCGAAGACGTCCTTGGCATCGATGCGGAGCAGCCGCACGCCCTGGCGACCTTGGCGGTCATCGAGATGGAATCAGAGCGTTGGCCAGAAGCATTTTTGGCCATTGCCCGTGCGCGTGAAGCGCAGCCCGATGGAGTTGAAATCAGAGTGGTGGAGGCACGGCTGCATCGACGTCACGGTGATTCAAACCGTGCGTTGGAGTTGCTGCTGTCGCTTTCAGAACCTGAGCAGGCCAATGAAGGCGTCGCATCTGAACTCGCCATGAACTGGACATTGATTGATCGACCCGAACGTGCTGCTGAAGCATGGGCTCAGTGCTTCAGGGCGCGATCCCACACTCCGGCCGCGGGGCGTATCGCCATCAATGTTGCAGAAGCGTGGATTGCAGCAGGCTCCATGGAGGAGGCGTCGGTCTGGTTGGAGCAGGCGGAGTTGTTTGGAGTGCCAGCAGATCGTATTGAAGGCATACGCGAGTCGATCCCCGCAGTTGATGATCAGGATTGATCCTCGTCATTTGAATCAAGTCGTTTGGCGGATTCGATCCATGGGTCGGGTCCTTCAGGATCATTGCCCTGAGGCAGGGTGTGCTGCTTTGGCCGTCTTCGGATCGCGGCAAGTTGAAGAATGACCAGCAGGACCACGATCAGTCCGAGCAGGCAGGCGGCGATGATGAAGATGAGTGATCGTTCCTGTGAATCGATCGGGGCAGGGGTGGTGCCGGCAACTCCACCGAGTATCACAAGCATGTGGTGTTCCATTCACGCACTTTAACAGCCCATAACACGTGAACCCCCGGGGCTTGATTTGCGTACATGAGGGGGGTTCAGGCTCAAATCTGCACCAAATCAGCATTTGAAGACCCCAAATCGATGGAGAGGCCCAAATGAATGGCCGATCCAATCATGAGAGGTTGGTCTCTTGCTCTTGGCTATGCTGCCATTGAGCGGTTTGTCGAAGACGACGCACGGTCTCGTTGCGTTTACATCAGGTACATCACCATGCATATGCAGTACGTTCTCCGTCCTTCAACACTGACCTGCACGGCACTTGTGTGTGCAGTATCTGCTTTGATGCTTCCAGCGCAGGCTTCCCCTCCTGTGTTCGAAGGTACGCAGCCCGTTGCGGTGACGCACGCGGGTGATCTGGGTGTTGATGTCTGGTCCGATGCAATCTGGAATGCCGCAATCAGCGGCGATCGTGACCACGTTGATGTGCTGCTTGCGCATCTGCCGGCCATGGATGATGCCGCCTACGACCAGTTCCGTTCGCGTCTGAATGATTGGTACGTCCACCAGGTCGAGGCGGATGAGTACGCCGCGTCACGTCGTGCCGAAGCCTATGCTGAACTCGATCAGGCGATCAAAGATGGAAATCACATTGATTCGCTGCGTGCGGCAGTTGAAGTGCAGACGCTGAGTGATGACTTTGATGCCGCATTGAGTGATCCGAAGCTGGCCACAGCAATTAGCGCTGCGCAGGCCAAGCTTCCTGAGATCATGCTCGATCGCGACTGGATCTACGCACAGGAAGTCCTCATGGGCCTTCGCACGCTGTATGAAGACACGTCGCTTCGCGCGACGTACCACGAGTATGAGCAGAAGATGGAAGCCAATGGCAAGCGGATCATCCTGCTTCGTCGTTATGCGCGCCAGAAGCTCTACGACCTTTTCGTCAAACGAAACAAACGACTGGGAAAGCCGGTGCCAGACGAGTTCAATGAATCATTGTCTGATCGCTGGATACAGGAAGTTGCCCATATCGATCGCTCCATGGTGGCCGATGCATTGCATACGTCAGCGTCGGAGCACATTGCCGATTCCGGCTGGATCCCTCTGTATGACGGCGGTTTCGATTCGCTTGAGGTGTTGACGGCGACACCTGCGATGCAATCGACATTCCCGCTCCTTGGCGATGCCGAGGAACTTGATGAATGGCAGGCGGGCCTGTCGGAGCTCAAGAAAGGTGTCGCGAGCCAGTTGGATGCGGGTCGCTCTCCGTACCGAGTCAACAGCTGGTGTTTCTCTGCGCTTGAACTGCTCAACGAAGAAACAGTCAATCTTCCCGAGAATGTCATGTGGCGAGAGTTCGCCGATGGCGCGCTTGATTCGCTCGACCCCTACACCTCGATCATCTGGCCGTACGACATCACGGAGTTCAACCGTCAGATGCAAGGCAAGTTCATTGGTGTCGGCATCATGATTTCCGAAGACGAAGTCGGCGACATCAAGGTCGTCTATCCGCTTGAAGGCAAGCCCGCATACCACGCAGGCGTACAGCCTGAAGACCGGATCATCGAAGTCGACGGACAGTCGACTGCAGGTTGGACGGTGCAGGATGCAGTGCATTTCATCACCGGGCCGCAGCACACAAGCGTTACGCTCGGAGTGGAACGTGAGGGCACGGATGAAGTGCTTGAAATTCCAGTGACTCGGGACGTCATCAAGATGCATTCCGTCAAGGGTTGGAAGAAGGTGTCCCGTGACGATGAAGGCGATCCCGTCTGGGATTGGTTCGTCGATCCGGTCAGCCGGATCGGGTACGTCAAGCTGACGCAGTTCAGCGAAGACACGTATTTCGATCTGCGATCAGCCATTGCTCAGATGCATGAAGGCGGAAAGCCAAGCGGACTTGTACTTGATCTTCGTTTCAACCCTGGGGGTCTGCTGACCAGTGCGCATCAGATCAGCGACCTGTTCGTTTCAGAGGGTCGGATCCTTTCGGGTGAAAACAAGGACGGCGACATGACGTTCTCGCTGGAAGCGCATCGGCACAACACCGTGCTGGGTGATCTCCCCACGGTTGTCCTGATCAATCAGGGTTCAGCAAGCGCAAGTGAAATCGTGTCCGGTTGCATACAGGCTCATGAAGTCGGCGTGGTGATCGGTGAACGCAGTTTCGGCAAGGGAAGTGTCCAGACAGTCCATGACGTTGCGGATTCGGCGAAGCTGAAATGCACAACGCAGTACTACAGACTGCCTGAGGGTTTGACTGGCCTTGAAGGCCGCCTTGTCGACAAGCAGTTCTCCGACGGCAACTGGGGTGTGGTTCCGGATCTGGAAATCACGATGAGCCCGGATCAGATCGAGCAGACGCTGTCGCTCCGTCTTGAAGCAGATCGACTTCCAGGAGATCCGAGTGCTCCATCCAACGAAGAGAACCAGGCAGAGGATGTGGCCAAGGAACGACCTGATATCGACGAACTCATCGAGCGGGGTCTGGATTCCCAGTTGGAACTGGCCGTGCTGCTGTTGCAGGCGCGTTGCCTGGCCGATGCCACCGAAGGCACTGAGCAGGCGAATCTTCCACTGGATTGATTCACAGCGATCATTTGAACGAAATGTCACCCCGGGCCGTACACTGATGCGGTCCGGGTTTTTGCAAGGAGTGACATGTGTTCTTGATCAACTGTTGCGTACTAGTACTTCAATCCGCGGCGTCGCCGCCGCTTGTGGCGCCTGTGCCGGAGCGGCCTGCGGACACGATCCGTGTCGCGTCCTACAACGTGTTGAATCTGTTCGATGAACATGATGACCCATTGATCTCTGGAGACGTCGACGATCTGCCCATGGCAACGACCAAAGGTCGCTGCATGTCGTTGGCGGATGCAATCCGCAGTGTCGATGCGGATGTCCTCGCTCTTCAGGAGATCGAGTCTGAAGAAGCCTTGCTCGCCTTCAGAGACACGTATCTGGCTGACATGGGCTACGACCATGTCGTGTCCATCGATGTGGGGTATTTCAGGGGGGTTGAAAACTCAGTACTCAGTCGATTCCCGCTTTCCAATGCCTCCGCGCCGCCGCAAATTCCCATCGATGATGTCGTTCGCAACGGCGGGGGATGGGCGAAGCCCGTTGAAGGGGACACGACCACGACGTTCCAGCGTACGCCGCTTCGGGTTGATGTCACTGCCCCCGACGGCTACGCAATGACGCTCTTCGTGGTGCATCACAAGTCAGGGAATTACAAGCACCGTCGTGAATCTGAGGCGCTCCGTCTGGTGCAGCTCGTCGACGATGTGCGTGAAGAGGATCCGGACAGGAACATCATCATCCTCGGCGATTTCAATGCCGCTCCGTGGGATCGTTCCATGGATGTGTACCGGGATGCCGGATTCATCGA
>JAQWRC010000178.1 GCA_029243925.1 Phycisphaerales bacterium | reverse complement strand
GATGCCGCCACCTGCGTAGTGCGCCCCATTGGATTCAAACTCCACTCCAACGAAGGTCGGCGTACTGGTGAGATTGAAGACCGCACCGCCTTTTTCCGCACTGTTGTTGCTGAACGTGCACTCCTCGACGAGCACATCGGCCCCATTGCCGTTGTACATGCCGCCACCGGTATACGTCGCATTGTTGCCGCGAATGACGCAGTTGCGAACAATCGGCTTCGATCCCATGACAAGCAATCCACCACCAATGGTGGAATCAACGCCGTAGTAACTTGGATCACCCGTGCCCGATGTAATGGTGAAGCCGTCAATGACCGTGTCACGGCCCTCGCCGGAGACACAGCGAATGACACTGTTCTTCTTGAAGGAGCCATCGAGCACCGTCTTGCCGACCGCCCCAGATGCCTTGAGCGTGATTGCCTTGCCACCCAAATCGAGCACTTCGTTGTATCGCCCAGGAGCAACCAGCACGATGTCGCCGTCGACCGCCGCATCGATAGCGGCCTGAATCGATTGGTGCTCGTCAGGAACCTGAATCGTCGCCGCTGATGCCAGTGGACATGAAAGCATGAACAGCCACAGAGCGGCGCCCCACCACAGCGCCGGTACATGGCATATGCCTTTCACTCGAATCCAACTCGCTTGCAGCATCCTGTCATTTCCTACTGAGGAGATGCATGCCACTTGCACACAAACTCTTCTACTCCATTGCAGACAATGGTTTACGGCAAAATCCGCCGCCTGTCCGCTCCATCAAATAGGGCTTCCTTACCTGTTTACGGCCCATGAGGTGCATCGGTTCAACCAAATGGTCAATCCAGTGCTGAGCCGGTCTCAAGATGCAATTCGACCATTCACATCGATCTCGTCGAAGGAAATCAAATAATCAGTGAATTTGAAGCCATAAATACCTACTTAATCGGGATTTACGTAGATTCAGGCCTGGTTCAAAGATCCACTGGTCACTGAGGTCATCCCTCTACGATGGATATCCACCCCCACCAGGTATCACGACCCCCGTATTTCACTTCCCTGTGATCTCCCATACCATCGACTTTTTGGCACGCACTGGTGTCATGGGAGTTGGAGCACGCAAGCACATGCCACTGATCGAAGTCCGCACCAAACAAGGCCGAAAGCGACTCGAGCTCAAGCAGGAACCGCTCTCCATTGGACGGTCTGCCGACAACATTCTGGTGCTCGATGATGATCGAGCCAGCCGGTTTCATTGCGTCATTGAACCCATGAAGGGCAATGAAGACAGTTACCAACTGCGTGATCTCGGATCACGCAACGGCACAAAGCTCAACAACTCGGATGCAGACATCGAACCATTGGACAATGGAGATGTTGTCCGAATCGGCAAGACGGAAATCCGATTCATTGATCCTGACCAGATGAACTCGCACAAGCGATCAAACGTGCCGAACTTCAAGACCTCCATGGAAGAGGCTGAGGAACCGCTGGCCATGGACATCGATACGCTTGATATCGACCTCCATGCCGACGCGGGCAGTGGCGCGAAGACATCCTATGAGCGCAAACTTCATGAGATGGCCGGAGCCGGAGTGGATCGAGGCTTCGATGAAACGGACATCAGTCTCGTCGATACGCGCGGTGTTACCTTGCACCAGGCAACATCTTCCGGACTCGAATCGGGCACTGAAGAAGATGCGGGCGAGAGCATTCGTGCCTTCAGACTGCTGCTCTATGCATCGTTCTGCGTTCGCGCAACCGACCTTCACGTCGAACCGAGACTGCAGGGAGCAACCATCCGCCTTCGTGTCGATGGGTACATGCTGACCGCGGTCGATCTCTCCGAAACACTCTTTAAACGAATCCTCGGACTGGTCAAGATTCTCTGCCAGATCGAAACGAGCCAGAAGAACGCTGTTCAGGACGGGCACTTCTCCGTCGCGATCAAGGGACGGCGGGTCGACTATCGCGTCAGCATGACGCCCTCCGTGCACGGCCAGAAGATGGTGATTCGTGTCCTCGATTCACAGAATGCGCCCAGCCGCCTGCATGAACTGGGCTGCCTTCCCTGGCAATACGAAAAACTTCGCAACATCGCGACCAAAGATGCCGGCCTCTTGCTCGCGTGCGGCCCGACTGGCTCAGGCAAGACCACGACGCTCTACTCATGTCTTCGTGAAATCGACGTTGAGCAGCGCAATGCGATCACCATCGAGGATCCGGTCGAGTACTACCTCGAAGGGTGCACGCAAATTCCCGTAGACGCGGACCACGGAAGTTCGTTCGGCAGCATTCTTCGCTCCGTCCTCCGACAGGACCCCGACGTGATCTTCGTTGGCGAAATCCGTGACATCGAGACCGCTACGGTTGCAATGCAGGCTTCAATGACCGGTCACCTTGTCTATACAACGGTCCACGCCAAGGATTCCATCGGCGCCATCTTCCGTCTGCTTGATCTGGGCATCGAGGCATTCCTGTTGTCCAACGCGTTGAATGTCATCGTCGCCCAGCGACTCGTCCGCTTGCTGTGCGACAACTGCAAGAAAGCAGTGACACCAACCCCAACCCAGAACATGAAGATGGGCGCGCAACTTGGCGGCGTTCCGGAGATCTACGTACCCACCGGCTGCAAGCGGTGCCTCCGGACAGGCTTCATTGGCCGCCGAGCACTGTTTGAACTGCTCGAGGTCACCGATGCAATGCGAGATCTCATCATGAAAACACCGACCATTCAGGGGATCCGTGAGATTGCCAAACAGGGGCTCTTCACCTCCCTGGAGGAATACGGCTTCGGGCTCGTCGCTGGCGGTGAAACAACGTTCGATGAAATTGACCGCGTCGCCGGCAGCGATTGAGGCACGTCAGCACCGCAAATTCACGTTGATCAGCCCCACACTGGCCTGCAATCCCGTTTCTGCTACGATGTGCGGCTCGAAACGAGATCCTCTGGGGATCAGGAGCAATGCCATGGCCAACGCCACCGCCGACAAAATCGTCCCGAATCAGGACATGACCTTCACCGTATCCCGTGCTCCTCGCACGACCGCGGCTCGCAAGACCATTGAGCGGCTCATGGGCATGCAGACGTCGATCCAAAGTGGCCGGAAGAAACTCAACACCAAGCGTCGTCTTCATGACAACGTGACGTACATTCGCGCTGGGCGAAAGTGGGTCAATCGACGACGGGCCACCAAACTCGCCATTGCCGAACCAGGCAATACGTTCACCATCAGGGTGACACCTCAGGTCGTCGCAGATCTGCGGAGCGTGGCGGATCATCTCGACATCGGCTGACCACAGCCACCCGGTTCATCTCAGACCGTCGACTCAGGACTCAAGCAGTCTGCGCATGCACTCTGTGATGCTGGAACGCGGCGCTGGCAGTTCATCGCCACGGCACCACTGCAGGTCAGCGTATTCATCGGTCCCCGGACTGAGCGTCTCCTCCTCGACCTGCAACCGGTAGACCAGTTCCCAGCACCGCGTGACCTCGTCCAAGAGCAGGGCGATCGCCACCGGCTGCCCAGTACATGTGCAGCCCGTCTCCTCGGCCAGTTCTGAAAGAAGCACGTCGACAGGATCGGCTCCCGGCTCCACACCACCACCCGGCGCACACTCCCAGAGCCCGGGGTACTGGTGCACCCACGCTGCTCGCTGGCCCATGAGAATCCGGTCGCCATGCATGGTGATGCCCTTGACACCAAGGGGGCGAATCCCGCAATCGAAGGATTCATTCTGAACTGCATAGAAGCGATAGGCACACTCGACGAGACTAATGGTCGCGCCGCCATGCCCATTGCGATGCACGCCAAGAACGTGCATGAGGCGTCCATCGAACACCGCAGGATTTCTCTCCTGCAATCGCTGCCAACGATGAGCTACGTCCTGAAGATCGACGTCGGGCACGAAGGGATCATCAACCGCCACACAGATCGGTGGGCGGCGCAGCATGATGGTTCTGGGTTCATCCATCTGGCGTCATCAGACAGGAATGGCGGCGACTGAATCAGCGACATGAATCTCAGCTGTCGTCTTGGCCAGCACCTCATCCACCGTCACATCAGGAGCCAGTTCCGTCAATACGAACCGCCGGCGATCTGGATCCATGACGAGCACACAAAGATCACTGACGATCATGTCGATGCACTTCAGTCCCGTCAGCGGCAGCGTGCACGCAGGAATCAATTTTGGAGCGCCCTTCTTGCTGCAGTGATCCATCATGACGATCACCTTGCGAACACCGGCCACAAGATCCATTGCGCCACCCATGCCCTTGACCATCTTGCCGGGAATCATCCAGTTGGCGATATCACCTTCCTGCGACACTTCCATTGCGCCGAGGATCGCCAAATTGATGTGGCCACCGCGGATCATGGCGAATGAGTCCGCCGACGAGAAGAAACTCGCCCCTGGCTCAGCCGTCACCGTCTGCTTGCCGGCATTGATGAGATCGGCGTCGACGGCGGCTTCAGTGGGGAACGGCCCCATCCCCAACAACCCATTCTCAGACTGCAGGTGGACGGCCATGCCCTCGGGGACGTAATTGGCGACCAGCGTCGGCATCCCGATTCCGAGATTCACATTGAAGCCATCCTGGAGTTCCAGGGCGGCACGGCGAGCGATTCCGTTGCGATCAAGTGGCATAGGCACAGTGTACGGGAAGGAATTACAATGCGGAGATGCTCAGCACATCCACCGTTTCCGAACTCTGGCAGCACCCGCTCATCGTCGATCCGGCGACCGGCGGTGATGACTGCATCGTCTCAACAAATCCCGCCACCGGCGAGACCCTCGCGGCCGTACGACTCCAGTCCAAAGCCGAATACGAGGAGGTCGTTGCCAAAGCCGAAGCAGTCCAAAAACAATGGCGCATGCTCCCGGCCCCCAAGCGAGGCGAAATCGTTCGCCGCATCGGCAATGCCTTCCGCGACAAGGAGCAGGAACTTGGCGCACTGGTCACCATGGAAATGGGCAAGATCCATCCTGAAGGTGTCGGCGAAGTCATTGAATGCATCGACATCGCCGACTTTGCAGTTGGCCTCTCTCGCCAACTGTACGGACTGACCATCCACTCCGAGCGGCCGCAGCACCGCATGTATGAACAATGGCATCCAGTGGGAACGATCGGCATCATCACCGCCTTCAACTTCCCCGTTGCCGTCTGGGCCTGGAACGCAATGCTGGCCGCCGTATGCGGTGACGCCATGATCTGGAAACCAAGCCTCGTCACTCCCCTCTGCGCAATCGCCATGACAAACGTTGCCCACGAAGTCATGCGTGACCAGGATGTCTTCCAGCCAGAAGGCTGCGATCCCTGTGATCTCTTCGGACTGATCATCGGCACCGATGACGAAGTCGGCGAAACCATGATTGCGGACCGTCGCCTGCCGTTGATCAGCGCAACTGGCTCCTGCCGAATGGGACGTCACGTCGGGACGCAAGTTGCCAAACGATTGGGCCGATCTCTTCTGGAACTCGGCGGAAACAACGCCATCATCATCACCGAAACGGCCGATCTCGATCTGGTCATCCGTGGGACGCTCTTTGGCGCCGTCGGCACCGCGGGGCAGCGATGCACCAGCACCCGACGCCTGTTCTGCCACTCGAGCGTCGTCGACGCCGTGGCCAATGGCCTGGCCACGTCCTACGAGCAGGTCTCGATTGGAGATCCAATGGACAGCAGCACGCTGGTCGGGCCACTCATCGGCCAACATGCCGTTGACGCCATGCGGGCCGCCATCGAAGCCGCCGTGGAACAGGGGTGCACCGTACTGGCAGGAGGCGTCGAAGGAATCGATCGATTCGCCGATGACCCTGGACACTTTGTCACCCCCACCATCGTCCGCGTACCCAAGGGATGCGACCCGGCCATCGCCAAGGATGAAACATTCGCACCCTTGCTCTACATCTACGAATACGACGAGCTTGAAGCTGCCATTGAACAGCAAAACAGCGTCGATCAAGGACTGTCCAGTGCCGTCTTCACCGATTCGGTCCGTACGGCCGAGCGATTCCTCTCGCATGCTGGTTCGGATTGCGGCATCGCCAACGTCAACATCGGCACCAGTGGTGCTGAAATCGGAGGCGCATTCGGAGGCGAGAAGGATACCGGCGGCGGACGTGAATCCGGCTCCGATTCATGGAAGGCATACATGCGACGACAAACCTGCACGATCAACTGGGGAGATGATCTTCCTCTGGCGCAGGGCATCGAGTTCGGCTGAACACATCAGAGCATGAAAAATGAAACAGCGGGCGAGCATCCTGATGCTCGCCCGCTGTCATGAAATTCACAATCAAAACTCTTTCGTTCGATGCTGCATCTGCGCCTTGAGCCTGGCGAGAATTGAAGAGTGCATCTGACTGACTCGTGACTCGGAAAGATCAAGCGTCACGCCGATCTCCTTCATCGTCATCTCTTCGTAGTAGTAGAGAATGATGATCAGACGTTCCGCTCGAGACAGCC
>JAQWRC010000175.1 GCA_029243925.1 Phycisphaerales bacterium | reverse complement strand
ACGATGAGTGAGTGTCGGATGGCTCGCTGCCCCGACCCTGTTCGATTCCATCGAGTTCGACCCATCGAGCATACAGGTCCTTGACCAGCTGCTGAGCCTGTGAAAGCGCCTCGTACGCCTTGGCTGCACGCATGTGGTCGTTGGCAAGTTCAGGATCGGCGGTCTTCGCCTCCATGCGATCCACTTCATGCTCGGCGTTGAGAATTGCGGCTTCCATGCCTTCATATTCCTTGCGCTCTTTCCAAGAAAGTTTCCTGACCGTTGTCGACGTGTGCTTCTGCTTCTTCCGGGCCTTCGCTCCCCCCGCATCACGTTTGATCTCCGCTGCGGCCTTGGCGCGTACGTCATTCCACTGCGCGTAGGTCTGGAAGCTCTTTGCCCCACCCGCATCATCGAGGCCGATGTATTCAGTCGCGATGCGTTCGAGCATGAATCGGTCATGCGTCACCAGAACAAGCGCACCGGGAAACTCCATTAACGCCTCTTCAAGAACTTCAAGCGAAGGGATGTCCAGATCGTTGGTCGGTTCATCAAGCAGCAGTACGTCGGCCGGCTCAAGCATGAGGTTTGCAATGAGCACTCTCGCCTGCTCTCCACCCGAGAGGTTGCGTACGAGTGTCGAGAGCTGATCCGCATCGAACAGGAAGCGCTTCGCCCATCCCGTCACATGCACCTGCTTGCCGCGGTAGTCGACCATGTCGCCGACGGGGCACAGCGCTTCCTGCAAGGTCTGCGTCGTAACCAGTGTGCTGCGATGCTGACTGAAGGTGACGATGCGCAAATCCGGAGCCTGCTTGATGGTGCCGGAGTCGGGCTCGAGTGCTCCGCTCATCAATCGCAGCAGCGTTGTTTTTCCGGAGCCATTGACGCCGACGAGTCCAATGCGCTGCCCCGGAGTCAGCATGAGGTCCAGCGATGAAAACAAGGACTTGCCACCCATGGCCTTCGTCACGCTGTGCAGCGTGAGCAGTTTCTTCGTCTTCCGTTCCGTCGCTTGAAAGTCGATGGTCGTGGTTTTCTTCGGTGCTTCATTTCTACCTCGAGTCTGCTTCAACTCGTGGCGTCGATCCGCTGCGGCAGTGACCTGCGTCTTGTTTCGTGTCTGCCGACCCTGAATACCCTGCTGCAGCCAGGCCGTGTCTCTGCGGACCTTGTTGGCCAATGCGGACTGGGCTGCCGCCTGTGCTTCGAGAAAGGCGTCCTTGCGCCGGAGGAACTCGCTGTAGTCGCCTTCAGCCTTGAAGGTTCCTCCGGGATAGGCGGGCGAGAGTTCGATGATGCGGTTTGCCGCGTGCTCGAGAAACATGCGGTCATGGGTGATGAAGAGTACGGCCATTGATGTCTGCTGGACGAAACGCTCCAGCCAGAGGACGCCCTCGAGGTCCAGGTGGTTGGTCGGTTCATCAAGCAGGAGCACGTCGGGTTCCTGCACCAGTGCGCAGGCGAGAGAAAGTCGCTTGCGCCATCCGCCCGATAGCGTGGAGACCTGGCGGTCGAAGTCTTCGAAGCCCAACTTTGACAGCGCGATGGCGGCCCGAGTTTCGACATCGATCCGGTCGTCCTCGCCGTGGGCCAACTCATTGGTCACTGCTGCAAATGGAGTCGTGTCGTCAGTGAACTGGTCGTCCTGCTTGACATAGACCATGCGTAATCCACGCCGCCTGGTGATATCGCCTTCATCGGGCTCTTCCAGATCGGCGAGTATCTTCATCAGGGTCGATTTGCCCGCGCCATTTGGTCCGATGAGTCCAATCCGATCGCCATCCTCTACATGGACGGCGACCGCTTCAAAGAGCGGATTGGCGGGGTAGGACTTGCTCAATCCTCGGGCCGAAAGCAGCGTGCTCATGGCTGGCCACCAAGAAACTCCTCGAGGATGATCGCCGCGGCGATGGCATCATCCCGCCTTCCTCGCAAGGGTCCGGTCTCCGCCAGGCGGTGCCGAGCAGCATCGGAGGTCAGTCGTTCATCCTGGCCATGCACTGGCAAGCCGGTGTGCTGCGCCAGTCGTTCCATGGTTTCGCGAGTTGCCTTGGCGGGCTTGCCTTCAGTGCCATCCATGTTCAGCGGCATGCCGACGACTAGGGCGTCCGGGCCATGATCTTCGATCTGTTTGGTGACGGCGGTGAACAGTGAATGTTCGTCGGGGGTGTCAACGACGGCGACAGGCATTGCGCTGCGCGTCTCGTCATCGCCAACGGCGACGCCGGTTCGTTTCGTGCCAAGATCCAGAGCAAGGTAGCGCACGTCAGCGCCGATCCTCCGCGACGGCATCGACCATCATCTTGACATCCTGGGCCCGATCCTTCGGGCAGACGAGCGTGACTCGATCGGTGTGCACGATGACCAGGTCATCACAGCCGAGGGTGGCAATGAGGTGCTCCGGGTCCTCCGAGACGGCCAGCACATTGGAGGACTCGACATGGACGCCGTCGCCATGTGTCCGGTTGCCCGATTCGTCGGCGTCGAGCGTTTCTCCGTAGCTGGGCCAACTTCCCACGTCGAGCCAGGTGACACCCATGGGAATGGTGCATATCGAAAAGTCGTCATCCGCGGACGCGGGTTCCATCAGGCCATAGTCGACGCTGATCTTCGGCAGCGTCGGATAGATCTCGTTGAGTACGTCATCGCGGCCCGCATCATCCCATGCCATGGCAATGCGATCGAGGCCGGCTCGTGCTTCTGGCGCAAATCGTCCGATGGCGTCGAGCACGGTGGCGGCTGAAAAGACGAACATGCCGCTGTTCCACGCAAAGTCCCCACTGTCGAGATACGACTGGGCAGTTGCTTGATCTGGCTTTTCAACAAATCGCCCCGTGTGATGCGCGCCTTCAAAGCCGTCAACCGCCTCTGCAAGTTGGACGTAGCCGTAGCCGGTGGCCGGAAAGGTTGGCGTGATACCGAAGGTCACCAGCCGCATCGGATCGGCTTCGACCAGATCGAAGGCCAGAGTCAGGCAGCGAGCAAACTCCTCGTGGGGTTCAATGATGTGGTCGGCGGTCAGCACGGCAAAGACCGCATCGGGATCACGGCGGTGCAGTACGGCGGCAGTCAATCCAACGGCATTGAGGGTGTCTCGCCCGCAAGGCTCGCCCAAGAGTCTGTCTTCGGTGAACTGGGGCAATCTGGCTCGAACGGCTGGCAGGTGGCCTTGGCCGGTACAGATCAGTTGGCATGCATCGGGGACGACGCCACGGAGTCGCCCTGCGGCGACTTCCAGCAGTGATGCGCCATGAATGAAGGGGATCAACTGCTTGGGTTGTTCCCGTCGACTCATCGGCCACAAGCGTGTCCCTGCGCCGCCGGCCATGATCATCGCCCATCGACTCATGAGACTGTCTCCTTGAGTCGGTACACGGCTGCAAGTAGATCCTCGGGAGCTTCGATGTCAGGATTCGAGTTGATGGCTTGCTCCACGAACCGTCGCGCTTCGGTGGGAGATTCCCCCAGGGCGGTAAGCATGAAAAGGGTGTCTCCTGCAAGGGTCCGGCGGCCGACGGGAACCGCAGCCATGGTCATGGGACCCGTTCCTTCAAGGAATGCATCCACCTTGCCATTAAGTTCGGCGATGATCGTTTCGGCGGTGCGTTTGCCGATCTCCGGCAACGCGGTCAATCCAGCGGCATCCTTGGCGGCAATGGCGCTGGCGATCTGGTTAAACGGCAGCTGCAGAGCGCGGAGGGCTTTGCGATATCCGATGTTCTTGACCGTGGTAAAAAGTTCGAAGAAGGAGCGGTCGTGCTCACTTGTGAATCCAATGAGCCGAGGGAGCATTGTTGATCCCTGACCATGGCTTTCCAGATAGTGCAATGTGTCGAACTCGACGGTCTCGCCTTCGCGTGCAGCCAACGTGGGAACATCGGCCGCGGGAACGAGGATTTCGTAGGTGATCGCCTCGCAGCGAACCAAGGCTCGGCCATCTTCAGTCGTTTGAACCAAGGTGCCCGACAGGCGGCTGATCATGTGGTCAGTCTACCACTACCAGCGCCTCAAAACGGGCCATCTTCGGGGAGGACCAGTGGAAGTGCCTCATCATGAGCCCCCCAGCCACTGGCGGCAATGAGCTTGGATCGGAGCTGCTCGGTGATATTTCCCGCATCACGCTCGCCGTCATAGGAGAGGTATTCGAGAAAGTGGACGGTGGCGTGGCATCTGCCAAAGAGCGAGGGAAGGACTTGGTCGGTTTCGGCCGTGCCTTCGATCCATACCAGCAGCGTGTCTGCTTTGCCGTGTGCGATCATTCCTCCGACGCCGCTGAAGAATGGCCGGACTTCTCCACGTGGGAGCGTAATTCTCCCCTCAGGGAAGATGCCGACGACCCCCTTGCTTCGCAGCGTTCTGAGTGCAGTCTTGAGGGCCCCAGACTGATTTCCAGTGCGATCCACCGGAATGATCTCAAGCATGTCCCACAGGGGGGCCATTCTGCTCCACATCAGATCAGCCCCCATCATCCAGCGAATCATGAACGGGCAATAGCGAGAGACGAGCAGTGGATCGACTGAACCGGTGTGATTGCAGACGACCACCAGAGGGCCAGGGCGTTTTGACTGGGGGATGAGCTCGAGCCCCGTGACCTCAAGCCGGTGGATCACACGCGTGTAGATCTTCAAGAATCTCCAGCAGAGCCCGACGAAGGGGTGGGCGCTGGGTCCGCTGGTGAGCCAGGGCAGAATGACGAAATAGGCCAGAGAGACTACGGCGATCCAGATGACGATCGCGAAGGCAACCCATTGCAGTGGAGACATGGTGCGAGGGTCATCGAGCGGGAGGTGTCTGTCAAGGGATCATCCACAGGAGTTGTGGATGTATGGGATCGCTGTTGCAGTAAAGTGGTATCAGTGGATACCATGCACCGAATCGAGGGGTGAACCGGTCCATGCCGCGCCGCGACGATATCCGCACAATTCTCATACTCGGATCTGGCCCAATTGTCATTGGACAGGGCTGTGAGTTCGACTACTCCGGGACGCAGGCCTGCAAGGCGCTTCAGGAAGAAGGCTACCGCGTTGTCCTTGTGAACTCGAACCCTGCGACGATCATGACGGACCCCGCCTTTTCCGATCGTACGTACATCGAGCCGATCACGGTGGATTCCGTCCGACGTGTCATTGAGCGAGAGCGAGATGCAGGACATCCCATCGACGCCTTGCTGCCGACGCTTGGAGGGCAGACGGCGCTCAACTGCGCTTGTGAGCTTGATGAAAAAGGTGTGTTGGATGAGTTTGGCGTGCAGATGATCGGGGCGACCCGGGCCGTCATTAACCGCGCAGAAGATCGAGAGGCATTTCGGGAGATCGTTGAAGATCTCGGCTTGAGCATGCCGCGTGCAACAACCGTCAACACAGTTGAAGAAGGGTTTGAGTTCCTCGATGAAATCGGATTGCCGGCGATACTTCGGCCTGCATTCACACTCGGCGGCAGTGGTGGCGGCATTGCCTACAACCGTGACGAGTTCGAGGATTTGCTGCGACGCGGTCTTGCGGCATCACGCATCACCCAAGTCCAGATCGACGAATCGGCGCTGGGGTGGAAGGAATACGAACTTGAAGTCGTCCGCGATCGCAATGACAACTGCGTCGTGGTTTGCGGGATTGAAAATATCGATCCGATGGGCGTGCACACGGGCGATTCGATCACCATCGCCCCGATTCTGACACTGACGGATCGTGAGTACCAGCGGCTCCGTGATGCTTCGCTTGAGATTCTTCGTGCCGTCGGAGTCGACACGGGTGGCTCGAATGTGCAGTTTGCGGTCAATCCAGCCAACGGTGACATGACCGTCATCGAAATGAATCCTCGGGTGTCCCGGAGCTCTGCATTGGCATCGAAGGCGACGGGGTTCCCAATTGCAAGAATCGCGGCCAAGTTGGCCGTTGGATACACGCTTGATGAACTTCGGAATGACATCACCGGCACCACGTCGGCCTGCTTTGAACCCTCCATCGATTATGTCGTTACCAAGATGCCTCGGTGGACGTTCGAGAAGTTTCCGGAAGCGGATGAAACACTGACGACTCAGATGAAATCCGTCGGCGAGGCTATGAGCATTGGCCGCACCTTCAAGGAGAGTTTTCAGAAGGCCATTCGATCGATGGAGGTCAAGCGATTCGGGTTCGGCCTCGATCACAATGATCACTGGTTGGCCGGACAGCGCGGATGTTCAGATGAATGGCCCATCGACGAGGAGACGATCTCAAGGAAGTTGAGTGTGCCATGTCAGGGGCGCTTGTATTACGTCCGTTATGCCCTCAAGGCAGGCTGGTCGCCGCAACGCATCTTCGACTTGTCCGCCATCGACCCTTGGTTCATCGATCAATTCCAACAACTGGTCGAGTTTGAGGACCGCCTGCTGGCGCATGAGCGTTTGCAAGATGTGCCCAGGGAGTTGCTCGCCGAAGCCAAGGCGATGGGCTACTCGGACCCGCAGCTGGCGATGTTGTATCTGGGCTCAATCTGCACGGAAACGATTCTTCAGGTTCGCGAGCACCGAAAGGGTCAGGGCATCGAGCCGGTCTACAAACTGGTCGACACCTGCGCAGCGGAGTTCGAAGCGGCGACACCATATTACTACTCGACCTATGAGACGCCCTATGAAGTCGATGGCGAGGTGGTGCTGGATGACGAGATTCGCATCAGCGATCAAGAGAAAATCGTCATTCTCGGTGGCGGCCCGAATCGAATCGGCCAGGGGATCGAGTTCGACTATTGCTGCTGCCAGGCGTCCTTCGCGTGCCGCGAAGTCGGCTTCGAATCGGTGATGATCAATTCGAACCCGGAGACTGTTTCGACCGACTACGACACATCGGATCTGCTGTTCTTCGAGCCACTGACGCTTGAAGACACGTTGAACATCCTTGAGCGCCTCAATGGCGGTGGCATCGAAATCGATGATCGCACTGGCCGTGTCCTGGGCTGCATCGTTCAGTTCGGAGGACAGACTCCATTGAACCTCGCCCACGGTCTGGCTCATGCCGGCGTTCCGATCATCGGCACTGGGCTCGATTCAATCGACGCGGCTGAGGATCGAGATCGATTCAAGGCGATTCTTGATGATCTGGGACTCAGGCAGCCTGAGTCCGGCATCGCCTATTCGCTTGATGAGGCCAAGGCCATCGCCGGAACGGTTGGCTATCCAGTGCTGGTCCGTCCCAGTTACGTGCTTGGCGGCCGGGGGATGGAAATCTGTTTCGATGAGGAGGCCTTGAGCCGCTACATGCGAAACGCGGTGGACGTATCCGAGTTGGCCAACGCACCCGTGCTCATCGATCGGTTCCTCTCGGAGGCCGTCGAGGTTGATGTCGATGTCGTGGCCGACTTCACGCCTCAGGTGGATACGGCTTCAACGGAGCTGCGTGTAGATGGAGCCCCTCCACGTGCCGTGGTCTGCGGTGTGATGGAACACATCGAGGAAGCGGGCGTGCACTCCGGAGATTCATCCTGCACCATCCCGCCACGCTCGCTGCCGGCATCGATCATTCGATCGATTGAGTCGATCGCCATCCAGTTGGCTGAGCGTCTGCAGGTGCGTGGGCTGATGAATGTTCAAATGGCGGTCAAGGACGAAGCTATATATATGATCGAGGTGAATCCGAGGGCATCCCGTACGGTGCCCTATGTGGCCAAGGCGACAGGTGTCCCTTGGGCCCGTATTGCCGCCAAGGTCATGATGGGCTGCTCCCTGGATTCGCTGGGCGTGCAGCCTCCGGAAGCTACGGGCTTCCATGCGGTCAAGGAGCCGATTTTCCCCTTTGAGAAGTTCCCCGGGGTTGATGTCGTGCTTGGGCCGGAGATGCGATCAACCGGCGAGGTGATGGGGATCGATCGATCATTGCCGATTGCTCTGGCCAAAGCCAAGATGGCGGTTGGCCAAGCATTGCCTACCGTCGGGGATGTCTTCCTCTCGGTTCGAGATTCAGACAAGGAGGGAGCAATTGAAGTCGCTCGCGGCCTTGTTTCGATGGGGTTCACCGTGCACACGACGCTTGGCACTCGAGATCTGCTTCGCAGTCACAGTGTCGAGACCACTCTGATACGCAAGATTTCAGAGGGTGCCCGCCCCAACATTCTCGACAAGCTTGCCAATGGCGAGATTCAGATGATCATCAATACGCCGACCCGCAAGGGTGGGGATACGGATGAGGGGCGTATTCGTGCCATGGCCGTACGCAGCCATGTCCCCATGATCACCACCCTGACTGGTGCTCAGGCCGCGGTCCAGGCTATTGCCGCCCTCCGGGCTGGTGACTGGTCGGTCTCCGCCATGCAGGATGTCTTCCCGGGATCCGCACGTCCCCGAACTGAGCCGCAGGTCATGGAGATGCCATGGCTCGAGCCCGTTCTGCCTGAGGCCTGATCAGTCTGGACCGCACGCAGAAATGTGTTGCTGTGTCACTTCGGTACAGCCTGACGCGCAGCGTCCTTGCTCGGCTACACTACTGCTCCCATGTACCCTTGGATCCCGCAGTTCATCACATCCATGATCGTGATCTTCGTTGTTCTCCACATCGCGTTGGGGGCAGCGGCCTATCTGATCCTGCTTGAACGAAAGATCGCGGCTTGGGTGCAGGATCGCGTTGGACCCAATCGCGTTGGGCCAATGGGGCTGCTTCAGCCGATTGCCGATGGCGTGAAACTCTTCCTGAAAGAGGATTTCATGCCTCGCGGAGTTGATCGGGTGCTCTTTGTACTTGCACCGGCATTCAGCGCCATCCCGGCACTCATTGGCTTTGCCATCATTCCCTGGGCGGGCGAGTTGCGCCTGTGGACGGGCGATACGGTCGTGCTCATGGGTGCGAATATCAATATCGGGATCGTCTATCTGGTGGCCACGGCATCGCTTGGTGTCTACGGCGTTGGCCTTGGCGGCTGGGCTTCAAACAACAAATACTCCTTTCTAGGCGGGCTGCGAGCATCCGCCCAGATGATCAGTTACGAAATCCCCATGGGATTGGCCCTGCTGTGCGTGATTCTCGCCTCCGGCACATTGATGCCCATGGAGATTGTGCGGCAGCAGCTTGATGGTCAATGGAATCTGATTCAGCAGCCACTGGCGGCAATCCTGTTCTTCATCTGCATGCTTGCAGAGGCAAACCGAGCACCCTTTGATCTGGCGGAAGCCGAACAAGAACTCGTTGGCGGTTGGCACACCGAGTATTCCTCAATGAAGTGGGCACTGTTCTTCTTGGGCGAGTATGTCCATGTCTTTGTCGGTGCAGCCTTCTTCAGCATGCTGTTCTTGGGCGGTTGGTCGCTCAATCCAGTCACGGGTTGGGATCTACCCGTTGCCGGTGGCTGGCTGCTGATGCTGATTCAGTTCAGCATCATGATGGGCAAGATCTTCCTGCTGGTTGCTTTGGGCATGATGATTCGCTGGACGCTTCCGCGATTCAGATTCGACCAGCTGATGAAATTGGCTTGGGAAGGAATGATTCCCATTGGCCTGCTGTTGCTGCTGATGACCTCCTTCTTCGTCTTCATGGGCTGGGCACACTGGCTTTGGGCCGGGTCACTGGCGGTGGGTGGCTTGATTTGGCTCGTGCTGCCCTTCATGCCCGGGCAGCGGAATCCAAATCAACGCATCGGTCTGCTTGGCAGTCGATTCAGCCCGACCAACGAAGAAGTCGGTTCGATGCGGCGATAAGTGCGGCGTCAGTGCTCGCACCATCTCTATGGAATGAGGCTAGGCCATGCTGAGGCGTCTACATCATGCGATGACGGGCCTCATGGGGCTTTTGATCCTTGTTATTCGCTATCGAGGGCGATTCCGCAACTCGTACTGGCGATGGCGTCACGAGACAGCATTTGGCGTTGATCAAGGGCGTGGGGCAGAGGATGTGGATCAGTGGTGGGCGATATTGGACTTTGGTGCCTGGGTATGGCAGATGCGTCGCCTGTGATCGCGATATCGGACCTTGCGGCAGAAATGGCCGAAGCAGTGTGAATAAAGGGCTTAGAGAGGGCATGAATGCAGTGCCCTCAGTCCGTTTCGCACCATGGCTTCTCGTCAAGCCTGTGGGTGGGTGAATTTCTCGTAAGAAAATGATTTCCGCCTCACAAATCGGCATAAATCACATCCAAATAAGCACTTATGGGTGCTCGCAGGGGCTTGCTCATTACTTTTTTACATCATTAGGGGCTGAGCGGTAGCCATTCCCTCTGAAATCAGTAATATCTCGCCTTCAACTAACCGGCCAAGGTTGGCCGATAGGCGAAGGTCGCGTCTGTTCCAAGTCGTGTGGGCTTGGGTTTTGGCAGACGTAATGGACGATGAGAGTGACGTACTTGGCTTCTAATCAGGCCATGCGTTCACGAGAAAAAAGGAGAGTCTTCCTATGAGTCTTTTGACCAAGGTTGGCTTCCTCGCGGGAGCCGCAGCAACAAGCCTTACGGGCGCTGCACTCGCGGGTACATCAGCGGATGTTAGCTACGAAGACCTGCAACAGCGGCTTGATGCTGCTGAAGCCAAGATCACAGAGCTGTCCGCCTCGCAGAACGCTGATTGGATGACTGAGCAGCGTGCGGAGCAAGTTCGTGGTCTCGTGCAGGACGTGCTGGCAGATGCCGACACCCGTGCAAGCCTTCAAGGATCCGGCATGACTGCTGGATACGATGATGGTTTCGTTATTAACAGCAACGATGGTAACTTCAGTTTGAAGATCAACGGTCTCATGCAGAACCGTTGGGTATACAACCATCGCAACTACTCCTACGGTCGCGTTCCTGCGAACCCATCTCTGAATCCCGCAGATCCTGCAGGTTCAAAGAACGACTACGGATTTGAGACCACGCGAGCGGCTCTCAACTTCAGTGGTACGGCCGGTAAGGGCTTCTACTACAACATGCGTATGCAGTACAGCCCCTACGAAAATACCCTGAGCACTGGCGCTGGCGCTGGCGATCTTGGTATCGACTGGGCTTACGTTGGCATGGACCTCGGCAGCGATGGCTGGAGCCTCCAGCTTGGTCAGCAGAAGTTCGATGTCATGCGTGCGTGGATGGTGAATGCTGAAGATCAGCAGTTCATCGAGCGAGGCAACCAGGTTTACTACTGGGGCACCTCAGACTACACCAGTGGCCTTAAGCTGAAGTACGCTGGCGATAGCTTCCGTGGCAACGTCATGTACAGCAATGGCAATGGCACAGGTACGCTTGGTAACCAGTTTGCTAATGGCAACACTGGCTATGCCGGTAACACCACCGATTGGGCCTTCAGTGGTCGCGTCGAGTGGAAGGCAAGTGGTACGTGGAGCCAGTTTGACGGTCAAGGTAGCCCCCGGGGCTCCGAGACTGGCATGCTCTTTGGTTTCGGTGCTGCAGCTATGAAGCCTGATCTTGATCGGACCCCAACAGCAGGACTCCAGACTCCTGGTACGCAGTGGCTCGTTACCGCTGATGCTACGCTGGACTTTGGTGGTCTGAACGTTGGCGCTTCACTCACCTATGGTGATGACGAGCCACGTGGTGTTGCAGCTGCAATCCCTGTCGGCGTTTCATCGCCTGACGACCAAATTGGTTGGGCTGTTGAAGCTGGTTACTTCCTGAATGATGATTGGGAGCTTCTTGCTCGATACCAGTATCTTGATGCTGGTCTCAAGGATACGCTTCGCGATCTGGGCGCTGGTGACACCGTGGGTCATGACAACTTCAAGACCCTCACGATCGGTGCCAACTACTACATGTCAGCCAATGCTAAGCTCAGTATGGACTGGGGTTATCAGTGGGGTGGCAACCTCAACGTAGGTGGCGCAGCGTACACCGGTTGGCAGAACACCGCAGGTGCTGTCGACAACAACGGTGCTGATGTATCAGGCAACACGAAGCAGTGGATGCTGCGAATGCAGCTCCAGCTGAGCTTCTGATTCATCTCAGAGTGAAGTTAAGTACAGTTTCCAGCCGGCTCTCCCTTGGGAGAGCCGGCTGTCTTTTTGGCCTCTGATTGCAGCATTCCAGGGCTCAAAACGGAATCGGCCTCGGCTTGTGCATCCCGAGGCCGGTCCGGATGGAGGAGAGAGAGTTGAGAAGAGAGAGAAGGAGGTAAGAGGAGGAGAGCCTGAAACCAATGGCTTCATCTTCAACTACGCACCACAGCTAAATATGTGTGCCGCAAATCCTAAAATATGACCCGAGGCCATTTGGTGGTCCTTGAGCGGTTTTGGGGCCATAGAGAAGGCATTCCTTGGAGGGCCAGGCCACGTAGGGTCGATAACTCGCGATATGGGCCATGGAGATGGCCTTCAAGGAGCGAAATGGATGTCGCGCAGGGGATTGCACAGGTTCACAACAGGCATGCTGGCTGCGTCACTGGGGCTCTCAGTGACTGGTGTGCTGCACGCCGCATCTGTCGAGGAAGATCGCCAGGACCGTACTGATCTTCTCCTGGAGGCGATCCAGGATGAGCTGAGGCTTGTCCGAGATGAGAATCAGCAGATGAAGGAGGAGATTGACATCCTCCGGGCTGAATCCAGCGATGACTGGATGACTGAGCAGCGGGCCGAGCAGATCAAGGGCTTGGTAGCCGATGTCCTTGCGGATGCAGATACCAGATCGAGTCTGACCGGCAGCGGGCTCATGGCCGGCTGGTCGGATGGCTTCTTCTTGTCCAGTGCCGATGGGCGGTTCCTGCTGAAGATTGGGGCGCTGTCACAAAACAGATTTATGCTGAATCACCGTCTGTACAACCAAGATGCAGGCCCCAATCAGCTTCCCAAGGAAACCCCGTTCAATCGAGTGGATGGCTGGGTCTATGGCTTTGAATCTACGACTACACGCCTGAACTTTGCTGGGCACCTCTTTGGTAAGGATCTGACGTACCGATTCGAGCTTGGCTATGGGCGACTCGACCCGCAGCACTATTCCGGTGATGACTCGGCATTTGGAGCACGTTTGTATGAGGCGTGGGTGCGTCAGCGGCTGACCGACGAGCTTGCCGTGAAGGTCGGATTGTTCCGCGCCCCATTCAGTCGTGAGACATTGGTCTATGCCGGTCGACAGTTGATGATCAATCGAAGCTCGATCGATATGCGCTTGGGGATGGGGCGTGTCCAGGGAATCGAAGTCGATTATGTGAACGATCAATTCAGAGCCATGTTCAGTGCCAACAGTGGCTCTGGAGCGCTCTTTACTGCCCTAGGTCGCGCTGAACGGGAACCTCCGCACGCATACAGCTCGGATTCCATCGACTATTCGTTTCAACTGCGGTCCGAGTTTCTGCTCGCTGGCCAGTGGGAACAGTTCAAGCAGTTTACAAGTCCTGTTGATCAGGAGTTTGGACTCATGATTGGTGTGGCGGGCACAGCCATTCACGGTGAGGACACAGGTGTCTCGTCGTTTGCTGAGGACGGACCTGACATTGTGAGTGTGTATGGGGGCACCGCAGATATCAGTGCCATGTTTGGTGGCGCTAATCTCTTCGCCTCCTTCTATTACGAGAAGCAGCATGATCCCGCTCCGACGATCGTGGCCGTCGATTGGATGGCGGTGGTAGTGCAGGGTGGTGTGTACGTCGATGCTAAGACGGAACTTGTTGCCAGATACCAGTGGGGTGGTGCCCACCATGTGCAGACAACATTTAACACATTTCAAAATCGGCAAAATCAGGATCCATTTGGATCTCCGTACCAGATCGTACAGGTCGGCTTCAACTACTACATCGATGGACAGGACGCGAAGTTCTCGATGGACTTCGGCGTTTCAATCAATCCGCTCAATGGCGTATCTGCTATGAACCAGACAGGCTGGCTTGTCGGCAACGACAAGTTCAAGGGGCAGTTCCTGATGCGAGCCCAACTGCAACTGATGTTCTAGCTCAGCTGCATCCGGGTTATCCCCCGGGCACGCCAGCAATGTTGTCGTTTTCATTGACCCAGACGGTGCTGACCCCTTCGGTGAGCACCTCGTAGACCAGATCAATGTCGCCATCGGCGAGGCGAATGCAGCCCATGGAGTTGTTTCGACCAATCGAGTTGGGCTCGATTGTCCCATGCAGGCCGAATGACCTCTCCTGCAGGTTGTGCTCTTGGATGCCTTGCAGACCCATCCAGAACTCGCCAAGTGGATTCTCTGGATCGTTGGCGGCATAGATCTCATGTGTTCTGGGATTCGTCCAGGTTGGGTTGACCATCTTCGACGCGTGTCGAACTTGAAACAACCCCGCGGGAGTAGAGTCGTATTCTCCAAGACCGACGAGGAATTCCCGTACGAAGGTGCGCTGCGTTCCTTCACCGATGTAGAGCGTCATGTTGTGCATTTGGCGATCGACATCGGCATGAAATGGGCCCGTAACGACTTTCAGGGATTGTCCGGTGCGAATCATGTCTGGGCGAGCCAGCCCGTTGATGCGCTGAATGAAACGCCAATCGACCTGCAGTCCAAGGCGCTGGACGATCTTGCCCAGTGAATCGCCGCTTTGGACGACGTACCGGAAACTGTAGGGGTCCCCATCAAAGATCTCATTGGAGAAGATCAGCCGGTCATTGATCGCCGCAGCCATGTATCTGGCTTCTTCGTCATTGGCAGGTGAGAGGGTTCCCGCAGCAATGGCATTACTCAAAATTCGCCGTGCGGTGACCAGATCCTCTGTTGCCAGAGCCTGGCGAGCTTGAAGGACGGCATCGCTGGGCAGCAGTAGTGAGCCACTGGGTTCTTGTGAGGTGATTGGTGTTGTCTGTGTTGGCTCTGCAGGAGGCGTTCGCCATCCTGCCGCTGGCTGCGTGTCTGCTTCCGTGATTGTTGCAACCGGAGCGGAATGGATCGTTGTTTCGATGTCGCGGGGTGCAGGCACAGGCCGAACCGCCTGCCGGGCTGGGCTGGGCTCGACCAATGCAGCCGGCTCGTTGGCTTGCACCACGGTAGTCGGTGGTGTGTCACGGTCGTTGGACAGGAGCCACCAGGCACCGCCTACCGCGAGGGCACAGATCAGCAGCAGCAGAACCGGGCGACGACGCTTGCGCCGCCGGCGGTACATATAGCGTCCTCGGACATTGCTTGAAATGCTTTGGCTTGGAAGCGGCATGCTCGTTCCTCCATGAACGTTGCGGCTGGGTTTCCACCCATACCTTGCGCGGCAGAGCCTCCTTCAAGAGGCTGTCTCGACGTCTGAAAGTGTACCCGGAATACGCGGTCAATCCGTTGCTCAGTGACCGACATCCTCCATGAGGATCTTCGACATCGAGACGTCCTTCGGGCCAGTTTCAACGTGCCCAATGAACTGGCAGGAAAAACAGCAACCAATGGTCGGTATGTCGCTTGGGAGGTGTGACAGGAAGCGATCGTAGTAGCCGCCGCCTCGGCCGAGGCGGTTGCCTTGCTGATCAAAGGCCATACCGGGAACAATGATCATCCCGATGTTGTCCACAGGAATGACGATTCCATCCTTCGGTCCATACACCCCATGTGGGCCTTGAGTCATTTGATCTTGAGCCAGCGATTTCAGCTGAACAG
This sequence comes from Phycisphaerales bacterium, assembly GCA_029243925.1. Taxonomy (GTDB): domain Bacteria; phylum Planctomycetota; class Phycisphaerae; order Phycisphaerales; family SM1A02; genus SP202. Next base: position 1,662 of record JAQWRC010000175.1, on the reverse strand, counting down.
TATCCATGTGTTGGGCATCAAGAATGCGAGGTACCCCCACGGTCTGCCCCTGGTCGAGCAAGGACTGCAGAAAGGGGCGAATGTCAGGCTCATCGGCCAGCGGGAGGTATCCCATGATGGCTCCTGAGGTGATTGTGGCAGCGGCCTGCTCCAGTTGTGCGCAAATGGAGTGTGAGGCAGCAGCATGCTCTGCCGGACTCATGCCAGCCAGTCGCGCTCTGCATGTGATGCGCTGCTCCGATTTTGCCTGCTGGAGTGACGAGGGCTCACTCATCACGGTGCCCTCGGAGGCGTCGGGCAATTTCCTGCTCAAACCCGTGTTCGCCGGGCGTGTAATACGCCCGGTCCACGCCAAGATATTCCTGTTCAGCGGCAGCCTGTGGTTCGTCATGTGGATTCACATAGTCAACCCCATTGCCGTGCTGGGCCGCGGTGGCGTAGTGGGCATCACGAAGATGGCGGGGGACAGGCACCGTCCGTTGGTTGCGCACATCATCCATTGCAGTCCAGATGGCGTTGGCGGCACTTTGCGATTTCGGACAGGTGGCCAGATAAAGCACCAACTCCGACAGTGTCAGTTGACACTCGGGCATGCCGACGCGTTCCGTGATTGTCCAAGCCGCCGCTGCCATCTGGAGTGCTTGTGGCGCCGCAAGTCCGATGTCCTCTGACGCAAGAATGGCCAGGCGTCTGCAGATGAATCGAGGGTCCTCGCCGGCAGCAAGCATCGTGGCCAGCCAGTGGGTTGCAGCGTCTGGATCGGATCCTCGAATCGATTTGATCAAGGCACTTGCGTGGTCGTAATGTCCATCCCCATCGCGGTCATAGCGGATGGACTTGGCTTGAATGGATTGTTCTGCGGCGGTGAGATCGATGTGGATAGAGGGTTCATCTGCATCGTGCAATGAGCATTGGCTCAATACCGCAACTTCCAGGGCGTTGAGCGTTCGTCGAGCATCTCCATCGCCTATGCGAATCCAGTGATCCAATGCATCGTCATCGACGGTGATCGCCTTTGCGGCATATCCTCTCGGATCGGTCAGGGCCCGCCGCAGGATTGTCCGCAGGTGGTCGGGGTTCAGCGACTCGAATTGGAAGAGTGTTGAGCGTGAGATCAATGCGGAGTTCACTGAGAAGGATGGGTTTTCGGTTGTGGCCCCAATAAGAGTGACCAGTCCCGATTCCACATCCGCCAGCAGCACGTCTTGTTGATTTCGCGCGAAACGATGGATTTCATCCAGAAACAGGATGGTCTTGCCCTGTCCGAGTTCCACTCGGCGCCTGGCGGCCTCGAGGATCATCCGGATGTCCTTGACTCCAACCATGGCTGCATTGGCCTGCTCAAAGTGGCGGCCTGTGTGCCGAGCAATCAGGTTGGCCAAGGCTGTTTTGCCTGTCCCAGGTGGTCCCCAGAACAGGATCGAGGTCATTCGATCCGCTGCGAGCATCCGGGTGAGGAGTTTGCCTTCGCCGAGGAACTGTTCCTGGCCGACAAACTGCTCAAGTGTCTCGGGGCGCATTCGTGCGGCCAGCGGCCGTGCCGCTGCTCGTCGCTCTTCACGTTCTTCGGCCCAGAGATCGGTCATCACAGTGATCCTACATGCTGGAGAGCCGGGCAAGGGGTTGGGGGCGTACAATGCCGGTATCCACGCGGCCCCGTCC